>JABDJG010000458.1 GCA_013002595.1 Hyphomicrobiales bacterium
GGGCCATACTGCTGGAACAGGATTCTAGACCACTTTCCGATCACACCACACATGGCACATTTTCTCCGTACGGACCGGCTGCAAATGTAGCAGAGCTCGAAGCTCGAAGCTCGAATCAAAGCTAAGCCTCTGACTTCTGCAGTTGGCACCAAGCTGATTATCGGGCCTTGCTCCAAAGTCGTCCGCTGTTGTCCTGATAGCTGACGAATAGATTTCTTAGCGAACGGCTGAATGCTATGATCTCGGCAACAACCGAGGGGATGGCATGCATAAGTTGGGCTTTCTGACAGTCTCATTCTGTACTACCTGGCTAGTGCTGACGGTCCCTGTGCACGCGCAAGTGACCACAGACCAACCTGAATGCTGGCTTGAATATTCTGATTGCGCACAGCAGTCAGCTGGCGACGAAAGCTGGCGTTCTATCTGCTATGCTGATTTCACCAAATGCATAGGCCAAAAAGCGTTGCCGGAGTGTCCACCTGGCGGGGAGTTGAATATCTGCATTGACTATGCTGCGGAATGCAAATCCCTTTTGAAGGGCGATGAAGAGTGGGCAGCGCAATGTTCTGATGACAAGGACGCCTGCGAGTTAGCCCATGGATGTTAGTTGAATATCCCGAAGACGTTGCAATGACCGAAGTTGGCACTTTGGTCTTCCCCCGATTTAGTGGACGGTTCAGAAAGATCCGTTTGACTGGTCTTCGAAGTCAACGGGGCTAATGTTGCCAAGATATCCATGGCGACGGGTTGCGCCAACACGTTACTGGAAATCGCAGAGACAAGCCGTCCCGATCGCCTCGAAACCGACTGAAATAGCCGGCCCGGAATGGAATGATGGCGACAGATAGGCCACTGTGGTGGGCTGGGACGGGGCCAACATCAAAAAAGCTCAACGCAGGCTGAGTGCCAGTTCAACTGAGCGCAAATGGCGCAATACCCGGTTGAACCCTTCAGATGTGTTCAGCAACTCACGAGGCGCCGTGCCGAGTTCAGCGCTCATTTTCTCCAGCCAGTCCTCGGCGAGGTCCTGTCTACCAAACACTTCGACCGCTCGGCTGCGGGCGGCAGAATAATTTGAAGAGTGTTGATCTTTGACCATTTAATCGATTCTCCCGCAATATCACACGATAGGACTTTGAACGCGTCATGCCGCTCTGCGGCTTGAAAACCTTTGACCGACAATCCCTCAATGGGTCTGAAGTCGGTCGGGACCACAGAGAACTAACTTCAATCAGAACGTTGTTTGGTGATATCAGCAGTTCAGGAAATTTGATAGACCAGGTTCAAAGACCAGACAAGCAGGATGACTATGGAATTTGCAATCGCATTGCACGGCGGTGCCGGCGCACAGCCGGGTACCGACTACACCGCGCAAAAACAACATATGGGCCGCCTGATCGTTGAGGGCAAGGAGTTATTGCTATCGGGCATGAGCGCGGTTGATGCCGTCGCCACGGTCGTCGCGGATATGGAGGCGTCTGGGCTTTATGTTGCCGGCAAAGGGTCCATGCCCAATCGAGACGGTGTGGTTGAGTTGGATGCCAGCATCATGGATGGCAGTCAGCGCCGTGCCGGGGCGGTTGGGGCTTTGCCCAATGTCGTTTCACCAGTGAAGGTTGCACTCAGTATCCTGGTTGACGGGAGGCAAGTCATGCTGGCCGGCGATGGTGCCGTCAGATTTGCCAAACAAACCGGAGCAGAAATTGTTGACGATCCTGACAACTACTATTGTGAGCACGAAAGGCACGGAGCAAGAGATATGGTTGGATCCCACGGTACGGTCGGCGCCGTCGCCCTGGATACCCTTGGCAATCTGGCTGGTGCAACCTCGACTGGCGGACTGTTTCACAAAGAGCCTGGCCGCATTGGTGACACGCCCCTGATTGGCGCCGGCACCTGGGCCGATGATCTTGTGGCGGTTTCCTGCACCGGTGTTGGCGAAGCGTTCATTAGGTCAGCCGCCGCCCACGATGTTGCGGCGCGTATGCGTTACAGCAAGGCCCCTTTGGACGAGGCGGCGCGGGCGGTATTGGAGGAAACTCGAAAATGCGGCGGCGATGGCGGGCTGATTGCCATCGACAAGGATGGTCACATCACCATGCCGTTCAATTCTCACGGCATGAAGTGTGCCGCTGTGTCGAGCGAGATGGATGTCGTCGTGCGGGTGTTCGAGAAAGCCTGATTTCAGGCCGGCAGGGCCTCACCGGCCTGCCAGCCGGTGTCTGTCAGCTTTTGCAGCAGGTTCATGGTTGGCTCGCGTTTGTCATGCAGAAGCAGCACCAGAAAGTCTCCCGGCCGGGCCCACGTAAGCGCCTTGTGGACCGCATCATATTCGTTGGTCGCCAACTGCATCTGATCTTGCGATGCACCGAGTTGTTTTAGTTCGTCGACAAAGATTTCAGACAGTTCCCCTAACGTCCTGCCGCGCAGCTTGTCCGGCAATTCCTTCACGACCACCATGTCAGGTTCACCTTGCCAGATCGCGCGGGTCAGTTCGCGCACGTCATGATCGCTGCGGTCGCCGGCATGTCCGGCCAGGAACAACCGGCGCTTGGCGGGCAGCGTCTTTATGGCGTCGACGACGGCTGCAACACCATGGGTGTTGTGGGCAAAGTCGATCATCAGTGTCAGGCCGCCGACTTCGATGATGTTGCCACGGCCGGGGTTCTCCTCTGGCGTCCCCTTGAAACCGGACAGGCCGCGGGTCATGGCCTCAACAGGCAAATCGAGAGCGGACGCCAGTGCGATGGCCGCAAGCGCGTTCGATAGATTGTACCTTGCCGCACCGCCCATACCCGGCGCAAAATCTGCAACCGGCATGATCCGCGACCGGGTGCCGTCACAGGCCAGCATCATGTGACCGTTGGCGATGAATGCTGCATGACCGCCGCTTTCCATCCAGCGTTCCAGCAACCCATCGTCAAAGTTGAGACCGTACCAGGTGATCTTGCCGTCAAATCTGACGCCGCGTTCAACCAGTTCCTGGTCGTCACCGTTCAGGATCAGCCGGCCTTGCGGTTTCACAGCCTTTGCCAGCAGGAACTTTGCATCGGCCAGCGCCCGAACATCGTTGATGCCGTATTCGCCCAGATGATCTGCCGCTACATTGGTGATGAGACAGGCATCGGCGCTGGGCACAGGCATGCCCCGGCGCATCAGGCCGCCGCGGGCAGTTTCTATCACCGCCATGTCAACCCGCGTGTCCCGCACAGCCAATCGGGCACCGGCCGGCCCGGAATAATCGCCCTCATCGACTATCTCGTCGCCGACCCGAACCCAATCGCTTGACGACAAACCAACGGTCCGCCCGGCGGCCTTGCCGATGGCTGCCGCCAGCCTGACGGTAGTGGATTTACCATTGGTTCCGGTGACCATGGCAATCGGCACATCATGGACGGTGTTCCAGTCAATATCGTCTGTAGAAGGGATCTGATCTGCCTGCCAGGTCTTGCTGCCGCGTCCGAGCCCGACAGACACCAGCTGGTCGTTGCCAAGGTACGTCACACCGCGGGAATTCGCGGCAGCCTCAAGAGCAACCTCGGCAGGATTACTTTGCCTGGCGATCATCGTTGATATCGCATCGGCGCAAACAGGGTCCTCGGGTTGCTGGCCGGCAATGACGGCACAAACATCGGCCCACACCTGCTCGATCATGCTTGCAGCGGCGTACAGCGCATCGCGGGGTGCGCTGATCATCAAGGTGGCGCCACCGTCATACGATCGGATGGCTATGTCTTCGGCTTGCCAGCCAAGGTCATCGAGTAACGCGCGCATCTGCTGGCGCCAGATCGAAAGAACCAGAACTTTTGAGGTATCATCGATCTCCGCTTCGGCCGCAGCCCCGCAGCGATCCATCATGAAATTGACGCCTGTGAGACGCCGAACCTTGGTCAACATGGCAACACCCTAATCGGCCTCTTCGGGCTCAAGTGCCAGACGCACCCCGCGCTCGTCCCGAACCAGTTGCATGCCTTCCAGCATCACGGCCTCTGGCACGTCGGGCGCTTCGGTTACTGGTTGCGCGTTGGCCAGGGGATCAGCCGTCTCGCCTTCAAGATTGGCAGTCGCGGTTTTGGCGGGCGGGGCCTCAGGGCTGTTGTCATCTGGCGGCTTGTTGAAATAGATGATCTGTTTCCAGCACCGTGAGATATTGTCCCCGAATATCAGCAGCAGATCGCCTGCCTGAGCCATGTTTAGGGCCGCGTCCACCGCCTCGACTTCATCAGGGATAACGGAGATATCTGCTTCGGCAACCCCGTTCTTCAGCAATTCAGCCTGCAAAAGCCGGGGCACCTCGTCAGAGGTACGGCCCCGCAAATTGTCGTCGCGGCGGCAGAGGTAGTGGTCAAACCGCCCGGCAATATTTTTGGCTACCGCTTCGATGTCTTCGTTCCGGCGATCGCCTGGCAATGTAAGTACACAGATTCTGTTGCCTGCTATATCAAGCTGATCGGACAGCTTTGTCATGGCTTCGATGGCGGACGGGTTGTGGCCGTAGTCGAGGATGACCTTGAACGGATGTTCGTCAAAAACGTTCATCCGGCCAGGAGCCTGGAAGTACGACGTTGTAAATGTGCGCAGGCCGTGGCGAATGTCTTCAAGGCTCTTGCCCATGGAAAAGCACATTGCCGTGGCAAATAACGCGTTCTGCACGTTGTGCATGGCCTTGCCGTCAATCGTGGCCGGGATCAGATGCGTCCACATCAGCGGGATATGGGCACTGTTGTCGTAAATCGCGATCATGTGCCCGTTCATTCCCTGCTCAAGGACAACGGCGCGCCCGCCAGCCCGGACATGCTCGCGCACCAGCGGATGATTGGCGTTCATGGTGACATAGCAAAGGTTTTTGGCCTTGGTGCTGCCTGCCATCTTCAGGCACAGCTCATCATCGGCGTTCAAAACAGCGGTATCTTCGGCCACCTCGACGACGATCTGCTTGACGCGGGCCAGATCTTCCAGTGTTTCGACACCGCGCAACCCAAGATGATCGGCCTGAATGTTGAGCACCGCGCCAACGTCGCACTTTTGGTACCCGAGGCCGCGGCGCAGCAGGCCGCCGCGCGCGGTCTCCAGCACGGCCGCATCGACTGTCGGATCCCGCAGGATCATCTGCGCAGCCTGCGGGCCGGTAAAATCGCCCTTCACGCTCAGATTGCCATCAATGTAGACGCCATCGGTTGTCGCCAGCCCGACGGTGTTGCCACTGAGCTTGTAAATGTGCGCAACCATCCGCGAAGTCGTGGTCTTGCCGTTGGTACCGGTGATCGACAGGATCGGAACCCGGCTTGGCGTGCCGGTCGGGAACAACATATCCATGACGGCGCCGGCGACATCGCGTGGTTTGCCTTCACTTGGCGCGACGTGCATGCGAAAGCCCGGCGCCGCATTGATTTCACAGATGCCGGCGGCATTTTCCTTGTAGGATTTCGATATATCAGCGGACAGGAAATCAACCCCGCCGATATCCAGACCAATCGCCTTGACCGCGCGCACCGCCATATCGCGATTGTCCGGGTGAACGATGTCGGTGACATCGACCGATGTTCCGCCGGTTGAAAGATTTGCCGTCGACCTCAGGAAGACGACTTCGCCGTCGGGTGGTACACTGTCCTTGGTGTAGCCCTGCTCCTTGAGATGTTCGATCGCGATCTTGTCCAGGTCGATGCGGGTCAGGACCTTTTCATGGCCAACACCGCGCCTTGGATCGGCGTTGACCTGTTCGATCAGTTGCTCGGCTGTATGTACGCCGTCACCGACGATGTGGCCCGGCACCCGCTTGGACACGGCGACCAGCACCCCGTTAACGACCAGCATCCTGTGGTCGAGGCCGTGAATGAAGGTTTCCACAATGACGCCGTTGCCGCTCTTATTGCCCTTCAATGCAAAATCAAAGGCATCTGCAATCTGCTCGGGATCGGTGAGATCGGTTGTAATACCGCGGCCGTGATTGCCGTTCAGCGGTTTCACGACCACCGGGCCGCCAACGGCCTTGGCTGCACGAACCGCCTCCTGCCTGGAATAGACCATGCGTTGCTGCGGGACCGGCAACCCGAGATCAGTCAGGATCTTGTTGGTCTGTTTCTTGTCCGAGGCAAGTTCCACCGCGATATAGTGCGTTTCGCTGGTAATGGTCGCCTGGATGCGTTTCTGGAACCGGCCGTAGCCAAGTTGAATGAGACTGTACTGATTGAGCCTCAGCCAGGGGATATCCCTTTCCAGCCCGGCCTTGATCAGCGACGCCGTACTGGGTCCGAGCGCGCGGCGCTGCGCGGCGCGAATGAACTGATCGCGAGCCGCGGCGAAGTCGAAGTTCTCGTTGCGTATGCCCGCATCGGCGAGATCTGCAGGCAGGAGCCAATGCAACAGGTCGATTGCAAGCTTGGCCGCGTCGAGGCCGACTTCCTCCTGCTCGTATTCAAAGACCATGTTGTAAACGCCGGTCTCGCCGGCACCGCGCGTTCTGCCGAATGTCACATTGGCACCCGCCACATTCTGCAGCTCGATTGCTACATGTTCCCACACATGGCCAATCCAGGTCCCCTCGTCTTCGGTCAGCCGCCGCACAAACCCCCCCGGCTCGCCGTACGAACAACCATGCTCGTGCAGTCCGGGCAGCAACTCAAGCAACCTGTCGGTAAAGTCTGCACCCAGGCGCCCTGTCGGCCAGTCCTCCAGTTTTCCTATGTCGACCTGGTGCCTGATAACCGGAAAAAGTGCATAGATGTTCGGTCCGCGAAAGACGGTGGTCTCAAGAATTTTCACTGTGTCGATACCTCCCCATATCGCAACAGGCACGTCAAACCAGGGCAACCGCCCAGATGCCAACAGATCCCGAAGTCGCGCGCCTAGGCCCGGTTGCTTTTGGGTATTGCTGTGTGGCTGTTAAGATCATACCGATCTCCGGCCAAAAGTATATGGAGCCTGACGCCGAACAGACTTACCGGTTTTCCTGATTGAGCATCTGCCATGGATGAGAACGACAAGTTGGACGGGTCTACAATCGTCAAGCCGCCGGATCCGTAAACCTCGACCACCTCGTCAGGTCCGATGAAGGCTGCAGTGTCTTCATCAACACCTATACCCGTTGCAAATGGATTGTAGGCAAGTGCCGTCAACAGGCGGCCCAGCCGGTCTCTTTCCCTGAAATGCTGATCGATGATGACCTGGTTGGTCAGACCCAGGCCTGGCGACAGGGAGGCCATGCCGCGTTTTGGCGTGGGCCCGCTGCGGCCACGGGCAATCATGTGCTCGCATATGAAAGCCGCACCGGCTGATGTGCCTGCCACATGCACACCCCGGGCATTTCCAGAGCGGATCGATCTGGCGGCCGATGTCCCGCCTATTGTTGTTGACAGGCGCAATTGATCGCCGCCGGTAAAGAATATGCCGGTGGCATCATCCAGCTGTGAGATCCGGGCAGGATCTTCGCAATCGCTGCGGCTGCCAAGATCGACAATCTTGATATCATTTACACCAAGTTCGGCAAAAACCGCCCTGGTGCGTTCGCCTGCCCGGTCTGACTGCGACGCTGTGGGAATGATTGCCATCCGCGCATCGCTGCCGCCACTCAACTCAACAAACTGGCTCAATATGGTTGACGAACTGACTTTCTTTTCACCGCCACCAATGGGAATGATCCAGCCACGCTGAGCAGCTTCGGTAATATTAGCCGGGCACACTTCTGGTTGATCTCCTGAGCATGAAAAAGGTGCGCAACCATGGTGACTGGAGGCTACATAGTCAAGCAACGATTGGGCCATTCACCGGTCTGAATTGCTCTACAATTCCTGTCTCCAATGTGGATTAGGTTTGTGCTGATTTTTCTTAGCCTGGGGATTACTGAAGCAGGTGTTTTGATTATGGCGCAATCGCAAAGGCTAGCCTGCTGAATTGACCTGCTCTCCGGACAGACCTCGTTTACAAGTTAGCTCTATTCATACGGTGATCCATTCAAGACCGGGTAGCGGATTCCATCTGTCGTACTTTGAACGCCACCTATAGAAGGTGGCATGAATGATGCCATGACTACGGCAAAGCTCTGCCGCAGACAGCCCCGCCTGATGCTCCGTCGGGATTCCAATGATCTGCTCTTCGCTGAACCTTGATCACTTGATCGTCCGTCTCCTTTTCCAAGAAACAGATTGACCGCAAAGCGAGGAGTTTTCAGGGGAGCGGGTCAGCAATGGTTTTGGTTGGGTCTGATGTCGATATGACACAAAAGTCAGAGGGTTAATTAAGGGTTGCAATCTCGCGGCATTTTTTAATCGAATCCTTCAAGCAGTCTTCATAGCTCTCCAGTAATATCGAAACATGCTGGGCACCACTTCATCAGGCACAATTCTAAAGGCGGCGTGTCGCCGATTGTTGTCTTGTGAAGGTGGCAACGTTGCCATCTTATTCTCAATTACCATACCTGCAATGGTGATTGCGGCAGGAATTGCCGGCGACTACATCAACATGAGCCGGCAAAAAACAAACCTGCAGGTGATTGCCGATGCTGCAGCAATTGCCGGAGCCCGAGAAAGCATGCTGGCAGATGCTGACGAAATGCAAATTGTATCGGCCGCCACATCGTATGCAAGTTCAAATCTCGCAAAGATCGAACAAACAGCTGGACCCGTAGGCATCAATGTTACGGTCGCCAACGAGGGTACAGTAGTCAGCGTCAGTCTTGCCCGTGAGTGGAAACCTTACTTTGCAAGCCTGTACAACCGAGGTAATGCGCATATTGGAGCTACTGCGACGGCAACTTTGGTCTCAGCAGGCAAGACTTGTGTGTTTGGCATGCAGGAGAATCTGATAGCGGCGGTCCATCTGGACGACAGTGCCAAGCTCACCGCCAATGATTGCGGTGTCTACTCCAATTCCAGTAGCAGTTGGTCCTTGCGGGTCGATTCGAATGCAATGTTGAAAGCGGAGTGGATTTGCACGGTTGGCGGCTACGGCGGCCTACAGAGCTCACAAATCGATCCCGTTCCAACAACTGACTGTCCGGCTTCCCTAAATCCACTCAGCGATCGAATTGCGCCGATTAATTTGAGCTGCGACTACGTGGCTACCGTGATCGTGGCCGACACGACGCTCCAACCGGGTTCCTACTGCGGCGGGTTGATCATTTCGGGCACGGCCAAGGTCCAACTCGAACCAGGAACTTACAAGATTGAAGGCGGGCCGCTGTTGGTGCAGGACGGCGCCGAACTGACAGGCAAGGATGTCGGTTTCTTTCTTGCTGACGAACTGGCTCTGTTTCAGTTTTTTCCAGATACAACAATCAGTCTTGAAGCCCCGGAGACAGGTCCTTTGGCTGGATTGCTGTTTTTTGAGAATCCCAAGAATTCGCTGCTGGCGACGCCACGCGTACACATTATTACCAGCAACAATGCCCGCAAGCTGCTGGGAACGTTCTACTTGCCACGAAGCGTTCTCCTCGTAGATGCAGTTTCTCCAGTAGCAGATCAGTCTGCCTACACCGCAATCGTGGCACTGCGGCTTTGGTTGAGGGAAGGCCCGCACCTCGTCTTGAACTCGGATTACGCGTCGACACCGGTACCTGTACCGAAAGGTTTAGTTGGCCGGCGAGTAGTACTGTCAAACTGATTGGCCCTGCTAGGGTCAGGACCCATTAATTTCATGCACATGCGACTGGTTCTAACTGGTCGACGCTATTTTCTTTGCCAATTCATTGAGTTGTCCGGCAGCCGCGTTCCATCCCTGTTCAAAGCCCATTTCCAAATGTTTCTGCTTGTCTTCTTCAGAGGTATGCCGAGCACCCCAAACCATCTTTGTCTCACGGGCACCTTGATCGGACAATCTCACATATCCGGTCATGAACGGATTGGCGCGCGGAATGAACCCTTCGGAATAGCCGTCAGTGAACGTCAGGCGTTCTTTCGGAACCACTTCGAGCAACATGCCGACAATTTCGTGACGTTCGCCATCGTTTGGCCCTTCCATGATGCAGTTCATCCGACCGCCGACTTTTAAGTTGATGTCGGCGTGTGTGACCTTCCACGGAGCAGGACAGTACCATTGCATCAGGAGGTCCGGTTGCGTCCAACATCTCCATACAACGTCGCGTGGTGCAGTGATGATCCGTTCGATCTCGAGTGTGAATTCTACTGGCTGATCATTTGAACTGCTCATTGAACCTTCCTTTGCTCATCTTCAGACTCGCCTGGCCCGTCACAAGTCAATTCGAGCAGGCTTTGCCCAGTTCAGCAACTGCGCGCGCCTCATAGGCAGCGTTGTCCGCCGCCGGAAGCATATCACGCCAGCGCCCATTGGGTCCCTCATGGGCGAAAGTCTCGGCACGGCCGTTCCAGAACACTCCGCCCAGTCGTAAGATTGGTGTGTCATTGAGCGCCACGTATCAAAAGTCTTTCGCATTGGCGTGGTGATTATACAGGCCCGCGCCAATCTGCCTAAATGATCGCGTGGCGCACTTTCGCCGACACCCATTCCGAAACAATGACCGTCACCAGGATGACCAGGAGGATCAGCGAGACCTGC
>JABDJG010000469.1 GCA_013002595.1 Hyphomicrobiales bacterium
CTGTCGCCGCGGCTACCCAATTCGCTCGAAAAGGCGATCAAGCTTGCCGATCAATACAATCCCGAAATCATCAAAGCCATGCACAAGGAAGTTGCGGCGATGCATTTCATTGGCGTCAAGCGCGGCGAACTGCTGCCCAAGGTTGAGCTGGAGGCCGAGTATGAATACCACCGGGACATGCAGGCCAATTTCGGAAAGTATGAAGTAGCCGCTGTGCGCGGTGTGGTGACGGTACCGATCTACCAATCCGGGTTTGTCTATTCAAAAATTCGCGAAGCCAAACAACTCGCCAACCGGCGCCGCATGCTGATCCTGACGGCCCGCCGCAAAATTCGCGGTCAGGTCGGCCGCGTGTGGAGCCGCTATCGCGAGACCGAAGGCAAGATACAGGCAATCAAAAAGGAAATTGGTGCCTCGATGGTTGCCGTGCAGGGTGTCCGCATGGAATCGCTGACCGGCCGCCGGACAACCCAGGAGGTTCTTGACGCCGAGCGCCGTTTGATGAATGCGCGGATTAACCTGGAACACTTTCGCCGCAACCGCATCGTCAGGGCATATGAAGTGATCGCTGCGACCGGTCACCTGACTGCCTTCGATCTGGGATTGTCGGTCGCCCGCTATGATCCGCATAAATATCAGGACAGAGTGCGTGACCGTTGGTTCGGCGCCAATATCAAGGCCCAATGACGGTTTACCCGCCGGTCATTGCCGGGGGTATCTAAAGCAATTGATTGCAGCCTGGCCGTATTTCAGCGATTCTTCTTCATACTGAATTGATTCGCATGAAATTGGGCTGAATTCGTGAACAAACCAAAACCGAAAATAGCCGATCCCACGATCGATGACATGCTGACTTCCATCCGCGATGCGATTCACGAAGAAACCGCGCGCGAGGCCGAAGAACATGCCCGCACGTTCAAGACAAAGCCGGTCCCGGACAGTCTGAAACCGCAGGCCGGGCACGCTTCTTCAGCGCCAACAGCTCCTGGCGGTGACCGGAACTCGGTCAGTGGTTCGATGCGTGAACTGCGTGTCAGCCTGCAGCCGGCAGGTCAATCGCACAACAGGGGAACGATAACGGCGCGATCGCAGGATTTCCTGTCGCTGAAAAACAAGCTTGCATCATTGCGCCAGAACCAGCCGGAGTCCGCAGGTGGCGGCGATATGGAAAGGGTCATGGGCGGCGGTGTCCGGCTCGAAGACGCTGTTGAACGTATGAACACCGCCGAACAGCTGCAGCGCCGGAACACGCCTGTTGCGCCGCGAGTTGAAACGCAATCCATGCCCGGTGACGAGATGGCCATGCGCGGTGCCACCCTGGATGACATGCCTGGTGAAGCATCGGATATTGCCTATTCGGCGCAAGAGGCCGAGGCTGAAGATCACGCCAACAGTCCAGACATGATGGCGCCGGAGTTCGATGCAGCGCAGGACGAGGCGGAGTTTGGCGAGGCCGCTCGGCCTGTGGCGGCACAGGAAATGCCCACGCAGCTGGTTGATCACACTGCGATGCATCACGATCCAATTGAACCGGCCGCGATTCAGCCAGCGACGGTTCAGCCGGCGCCGCTTGAACGCGCACTGGTAATGCCGCGCGAACACGGACATCTGCCAGACCCTGCCGATCGCGCGGCCATGGTGTCCGGCGAGACCATGCGGGCCACTGACAGCGCGTTGGACCTGTTGTCCAGGGAACTGTTCGGCAAGTCCAGCGGGGGCGCACAGGTTCTTGAGGATTCGGCCAGGGACATGATCAAACCGATGCTCAAGAACTGGCTGAATGACAATCTGCCCAGGCTGGTCGAGCGTCTGGTGCGTGAAGAAATTGAACGCGTCGTGCGCAAGGGCGGCCGCTGATACGACGCGGCCTCGATAGCCGGATCAAATGGTTCCGCATCTAGCCGGTTGCAACCGGGTCACCGCTGGTGTTTATACGCTGTCGAAATCATCCTAGGGTGTGGTGACAATTTCAGGCATGGGTTTGATTTTGCATAAATCGTTCAATAACAAGACTTTGTCCGCCGCACAGGGTGGCCCCCTTTGCAAGGACAAAGCCGCGGTTAGTGGACGATTTATGCAAAACCCTTGCGGGCGGGCCATATTTTGGCGCTTTTTGCGGAAAATCCGGTTTGAAGGCGGTGAGCCTACCGCACCGAGTTTTCCACAAAAATCACTCAAAACATGGCTCGTCAAACCCATGTCTGAAGTTGTCACCACACCCTAATCCGTCCTTGGCGTCGTCGCACGCCCGTTTAGCTGAACGGCAGACCTTTCATGCTTGAAAAAAAATTCGATCCGGCAGCGCACGAACAGCGCATCTATGACCAGTGGGAAGCCTCCGGCGCATTCAGATGTGGCCAAAAACCGAGTGCCGAGCCCTTTACCATTGTCATTCCACCGCCGAACGTTACCGGTTCGCTGCACATGGGCCATGCGCTCAACAACACCATTCAGGACATCCTGTGCCGGTTTGAACGGATGCGCGGCAGGGATGTTCTTTGGCAGCCGGGTCTCGATCACGCCGGCATCGCCACCCAGATGGTCGTTGAACGCCAGTTGATGGAAAACCAGGAACCATCGCGCTGGGACATGGGCCGCGACAAATTCATCGAGCGGGTCTGGCAATGGAAAGAAGAGTCGGGTGGTACCATCATCAATCAGCTGCGCCGGCTCGGCGCATCGTGCGACTGGAGCCGCGAGCGCTTCACCATGGATGATGGACTGTCGGCAGCGGTCCTGAAGGTCTTCGTCCAGCTTTACAAGGACGGCCTGATCTACAAGGACAAACGTCTGGTCAACTGGGATCCCAAGCTGCTGACCGCGATTTCGGACCTGGAAGTCCAGCAGATCGAGACCAACGGCCATCTGTGGCATTTCAAATACCCGGTTGACGGAGAAGAGGGGCGTTTTATTACCGTTGCCACCACCCGGCCGGAGACCATGTTGGGCGATACCGGCGTTGCCGTTCACCCGGACGATGAACGCTACAGTGATCTGGTCGGCAAACACGTCATCCTGCCGCTGGTCGGCCGCCGCATTCCCATCGTTGCCGATGAATATGCCGATCCCGAGCAGGGCTCCGGCGCGGTTAAGATCACACCGGCACATGACTTCAATGACTTTGAGGTCGGAAAGCGGCAGAACCTCGAGCAGATCAATATTTTTGACCACCACGCCAAACTCCTGCTCGATGCCGATGAGGATTTTGCCAAAGGGGTTCCTGAATCCCGCGAGCTCACAGACACGCTCGCCATGCAGGGCATGGACCGTTTCGATGCCCGCAAGATTATTGTCGAGCGCATGGAGGCGGCCGGTCTTGTTGAAAAAATTGACGACCATGCGCATACGGTACCCTATGGCGACCGATCGAATGTGGTCATCGAACCATGGCTCACCGAACAGTGGTACGTTGACGCGGCAACGCTGGCAAAACCGGCCATTGCCGCAGTTGAGCAGGGTGAGACCGTCTTTGTGCCCAAGAACTGGGAAAAGACTTATTTTGACTGGATGAACAACATTCAGCCCTGGTGCATCTCGCGCCAGCTGTGGTGGGGCCATCAGATCCCGGCCTGGTACGGACCGGACGGCCAGGTCTTTGTTGAGGAAACCGAGAACCTTGCGCTCGATGCCGCTGAAGGACACTACGGCTCGCGGGTCTCGCTCGACCGAGATGAGGACGTTCTCGATACCTGGTTCTCATCGGCCCTGTGGCCGTTCTCGACGCTGGGCTGGCCGGAAGAGACGCCCGAGGTCAAGCGCTACTACAAGACCGACGTTGTCGTCACCGGCTTTGACATCATCTTTTTCTGGATCGCCAGGATGATGATGGCCGGCCTGCATTTCATGAAGGATGAGGACGGCAAGCCGGAAGTTCCCTTCCACACGGTCTACATCCACGCGCTCGTTCGAGACGAGCACGGCCAGAAGATGTCAAAGGCCAAAGGCAACATCATCAACCCGCTTGAGCTCATTGACGAGTTTGGCGCCGATGCCCTGCGTTTCACCCTGGCCGCCATGGCAGCCCAGGGCCGTGACATCAAGCTCGCCAAGTCGCGCATTGAAGGTTACCGCAACTTTGGCACCAAGCTGTGGAATGCTGCCCGCTTTTGTGAGATGAACGATGCAAGACGCGATGCCGATTTCGATCCCCTGGCGGCACGGCTGACCATCAATACCTGGATTGCAGGCGAAGCGGCCAGGACCCGCGATGCCGTCGCCAGTGCTATTGAAGAACACCGTTACAACGAGGCCGCCAGCGCATTGTATTCCTTTGTCTGGCATGTCTTTTGCGACTGGTATCTGGAGCTGATCAAGCCGGTCCTGAACGGCAGTGACGAGGCGGCCATAACCGAGACCAGAGCGACGGCTGCCTGGGCCCTCGATCAGATCCTCATCATGTTGCATCCCTTCATGCCGTTCGTTACCGAAGAACTGTGGGACAAGACCGGCGGGGAGGGGTTGTTGATGAATGCCGCCTGGCCGGACTACCAGCCGGCCGGCAATGAAACCGCTGCTGCTGAAATCGACTGGCTCATCCGCTTCATCTCCGACGTTCGCTCGGTGCGTGCCGAAATGAACGTGCCGGCAGGTGCCAGGGTGCCTTGCGTCATCATCGGCGCCGGGCCTGAGACCCGCCGCCGCGCTGCCCAATGGGAAGGTGAAATGGCCCAGCTTGCCCGCCTTGAAAGCGTCACTTTTGCCGAAGGCGTTCCCCACGGCGCCGCCCAGATCGTGCTTGATGAGGCAACCATCGCGCTGCCGCTCGCCGGCATCGTCGATTTCGCCGCCGAACAGGCTCGCCTTGAAAAGGAACGCGACAAGATCGACAAGGACATCGCTCAGATCGAAGGCAGGCTCGGCAACGAACAGTTCACCGCCAAGGCCCCGGCCCACGTTATCGCTGAGGCCAGGGAACGCCTTGAGGAGCTATCTGCCCGCAAGCAGAAGATCAACGAGGCCATCGAACGCCTGAAGGCAGCGGGCTAGGGTCTGTTGAAGATCCTTGCCTACAAGCCCGGCCACGACGGCCATATTGCCTGGCTTGAGGATGGCGAGCTGGTTTTTTCGATCGAGCGGGAAAAGGATTCCGGCCCGCGCTTCGGCGCCATCAATACCGATCTGTGGATGCGGGCGCTCAACCTGGCGAGCAGTGTGCCCGACATCGTTGCCGTTTCCGGCTGGGCCACCGAGTGGCGCCCGCTCGGCGGCCTGATCGAAGCGGGTTATTTCGGCGAGACACGCGACAACATTACCGATCGCGCGCATCGTTTTGCCGGGGCTGATGCCCGGCTGTTTTCCTCATCGCATGAGCGCTCGCACCTGTTGGGCAGTTACGCCATGTCGCCGTTTGCCCAGGGCGAGCCGGCCTATGCCCTTGTCTGGGAGGGCATGATCGGCACGTTCTACAAGATTGATGAGAACCTCGGCATCTCCCGTCTTGGCACGCCCTTTGATGGCCCGGGCCATAAATACGCATCGATCTATGGCCTTGCCGACCCCAAACTGCCGACCGATGCGCCGCGTCCGCGCCATGAAGATGCCGGCAAGCTGATGGCGCTGGCGAGCTACGGTGAACCGCGCCCCGCCAATGCGCACGAACAGGCGGTTATCGACAAGGTGCTGTCATGGACGTCAATCGAGGGCGCAGTCCGCAAGGATGCCTTCATCGACAACCCGTTCTTCAACATCGGTCTCGACAGCCAGGCCTTTCGCGATCTTGCCTGGCAGATGCAGGACCAGATTTTCAAACGCTTCTTTGCCTTTGCCGAGCAGAACATGACCCAAGGCCTGCCGCTGCTCATTTCCGGTGGCTGCGGTCTCAATTGTGACTGGAACAGTGGCTGGAAGACCTGCGGCTTGTTCGCCGATGTCTTCGTGCCGCCGTGCGCCAATGATTCAGGTTCCGCCATCGGCACAGCGGCTGATGCGCAATGGTTCCACACCGGCAACGCCAAGATCGACTGGTCGGTTTACGCCGGCGAGGAGTTCATCCTCGATGATGCCGACCTGACCGGGATCGAGGTAAATCCTCGCGACAATGGCGAAATCGCCGGCCGGCTCGCTCAAGGTGAGGTCATCGGCTGGGTCCAGGGAAAATACGAGATCGGTCCACGCGCGCTTGGCAACCGCTCATTGCTGGCAGCCCCGTTCACCAGCGCCATGCACCAGCGGCTCAATGCCATCAAGCAGCGCGAAGCCTTCCGCCCGATCGCCCCGATCTGTATGGCCGAAGAGATCGACCGGCTGTTCGAGCATCACGGCGAAAGCCCGCATATGCTGTATTTCCAAAAAGTCCGGACCGACGCCATCAAGGCTGTCACTCACGTCGACGGCTCGGCCCGCCTGCAGTCGGTGACCGCCAGCCAGAACCCCGAGATCCACAGCCTGCTCACCGCCTTCAAGGCCGAGACCGGCTATGGCATCTTGTGCAACACCTCGCTCAATTTCAAAGGCCTCGGCTTCATCAACCGCCTGAGCGATCTCATCCGCTATGCCCGCGAGCACGGGCTCGATGGCTGTGTGGTGGGCGACACGCTGTACAGTTTGCCGCGCAGATAACCCGTCATGAGTTCTTGATCTCGATCAAGACCCGTAGTCCCGATAGCCCTCATATTGCATCCGGCACAATTGGAAGTTTATGCGATGAAGTCCTTGGCACAAATGCCGGCCTTGCCGATGATGATTGCGGCGATGCTGTTCATCGGTGCAGCCCACGCGCAAGAACCAGGTGAGGCCTGGACGCTTAGCCAGGGCGGCAAGCTCTACGATAATCACTGGCTGGTGACTGGCAAGCCGGCGCCGGTAAAGAGAAATCCTGACTACCCGGCAGACGTCAAGGCGCTGCCCGCCGATACCTGGCGCTGTGTCTCGTGTCACGGTTGGGATTACAGCGGCAAGGATGGCCATCTCGGCAAGTCGCGCAAGCCACCGATCTTCGCCAGCCTGCGTCAGGCAGCGGGAAAGAAATTCGCAGACCTCAAGACAGCGATGCTGGCACCTGGACATCGGGCTTATGTGGCAGCCCTGGATGAAGGGTCTATCGATGCCCTGGCCCGGTTTGTCAGCGCGGGCCAATTTAACGCCGGCAAGCTGATGCCGGGTGGCAGGTCGGTTGGCGATGCCGTTGCCGGCCGGGAGATCTTCGAAGGCGCGTGCATCTCGTGCCATCAAGCAGACGGTAAAGCCTTTATTGAGGGCGAAGCCGGCGATCAGCCGGCACTGGGCTGGGTTGCCAAGAACCGGCCCGCGCAAGCCTTGCACAAGATCATCAATGGCGTGCCGGGCGCTGATATGCTGTCGCTAAGGTTTCTGCCCGAGCAAAGTCGAGCTGATCTGCTGGCCTATCTTCAGACGCTGGATGATTCAGTGGATTAACAGATTGCTTTTTCGGTGTGGGTTAGGTCGACCAGTCGACAATCCGGCCAAGCCGTTCAAGATGCTCGACCAGTTTTTCCCGGGCGCCGGGCGCTGCGCGATAACTTTCAAGCAACTCACGTCTGCGGCGGCGCCAGCCGCCGACCGGCGCGTAATTGCTCGTTCGGGTGACCAGACCTTCACGCTTGCCATGCTTGTGAATGACGGTCAGCCGCTCTCCGGCAGCATCATGTTCGCGTACGAACTGAACGGCATCGAATGGAACATTACGGACTTTATGGGACTCAAACTGACGGTGGTCGGTATTCATAGGCTACGCCCTCTCTCAGTCTTCAGACTTTGTGGCTTGGCCCTGACTACTCTGCTGTCACTCCCCCTCACGTGATTCCCTAATACCGGCGAATTTGGTCCTCAATGAGTCCGCCCTGTGTCAGGCCCTTGACCGGCGGCAATAACGGACATGTTTTTCGTGCACCTGCGCGAATTGTCATGTTGAATTTATAACGGAAGGTAAGTTATCTATGCGGTCAAATCTTCACCAGCATTACCGAATCAGGAGAGCGCTTTGCAAAACGATACGACATTGGGCGAACGGGTCAGCGAAGCCAGGGAGGCACTTGGCCTATCACTGGAAGAGGCTGCCCAGCGGCTGGCCGTCAAAAAGGCCACCCTCAAGAGTTGGGAGGCTGGCAGGACCCAGCCGCGGCCCAACAAACTACAGATGCTCGCTGGTGTCCTCGGCGTGCCGTTTTCCTGGCTTCTCAACGGCAGCGATGAACAC
Source organism: Hyphomicrobiales bacterium (assembly GCA_013002595.1). Taxonomy (GTDB): domain Bacteria; phylum Pseudomonadota; class Alphaproteobacteria; order Rhizobiales; family Aestuariivirgaceae; genus JABDJG01. Next base: position 8,156 of record JABDJG010000469.1, read on the forward strand.
GATCCAATGTCCGATGACAGCTCCAGGCTGGATCAGCTTGAGCTTAAATTGACGCGTGTGCGCCAGCTACAGGCTGAGCTCGGCTTGCTGTGCGATGAAATCGCTCATGAGCTGGCCGAAATCCGCAAGGTTGATGAACATCTGGAAGAACTGGTTGCCTGACAGCCAGCTGGCACGGCGGCCCACTGAAGGTCTTGCAGGATGTCCTGCAAGGCCTTACCAAGGCGGTTTCAATTCCGTCTAAACAGGCCCTAGTCCATGCTCGTCGACACCCGCACGCCCGATCCGAAAAAATTCATCAAAGGCGCCACCGGTGATTGGGAAATCATCATCGGTCTGGAAGTGCATGCCCAGGTCTCTGCCCATGCAAAGTTGTTCTCCGGCGCCTCGGCCGAGTTTGGCGGTGAGCCGAACGATCATGTGTCGCTGGTTGATGCGGCAATGCCGGGCATGCTGCCGGTAATCAACAGGTTCTGCGTCGAACAGGCCGTCCGCACCGGCCTTGGCCTGAAAGCCGAGATCAACAAATACTCGGTGTTCGACCGCAAGAACTATTTCTATCCCGATCTGCCGCAGGGCTACCAGATTTCCCAGTTCAAGCAGCCGATTGTCGGCGAGGGCAAGGTCTATATCGATATGCCCGATGACGGCCATGTCGAAGTCGGTATCGAGCGTTTGCATCTTGAACAGGACGCCGGCAAGTCGATGCACGATCAGCACCCGACCATGAGCTTTGTCGATCTCAACCGGTCCGGTTGCGCCTTGATGGAGATCGTCTCCAAGCCCGACATTCGATCAGCAGACGAAGCCAAGGCCTATGTCGGAAAGCTGCGCACAATTATGCGCTATCTGGGCACCTGCGACGGCAACATGGAACAGGGCTCCATGCGCGCTGACGTCAATGTCTCGGTGCGCGATCCCGGCGGTGATTTCGGCACCCGCTGCGAAATCAAGAACGTCAACTCGTTGCGATTCATGGGCCAGGCCATCGAGTATGAAGCCCGCCGCCAGATCGGCATTCTCGAGGATGGCGGCTCGATCGACCAGGAAACCCGCCTGTTCGATGCCAGAACCGGTGAAACCCGCTCGATGCGCTCCAAGGAAGAAGCGCATGACTACCGCTATTTCCCCGAC
>JABDJG010000003.1 GCA_013002595.1 Hyphomicrobiales bacterium
CGGCCAGGCTGCCCGGCGACACCAAAGTGTTTCCGGTCCTGCCCGAGCCGGAGCTTCCAAAACTCGATCAGCCATGGTCGGTCATGGTGACCGGCATCGGCGGCACCGGCGTTGTGACCGTGGGCCAGTTGCTCGGCATGGCCGCCCATCTCGAAGGCAAGGGCGCCGGCATCATCGACATGGCCGGCCTGTCGCAAAAGAACGGCGCCGTCGTCACCCACCTCAAGCTGGCGGCCAAGCCGGCCGATATCGCCTCGATCCGCATCGCGGCCGGTGGGGCGGACCTGATCCTGGGCTGCGACATGGTCACATCGGCTTCCGAGCGCATCCTGTCGCGGGCCTCGCGCGATCACACCTATGCAGTGATCAATTCCCACGAACAGATGCCGGCCCAGTTCACCCGCGACGCCGACTTCGAACTGCCGTCCGACAAGATGGGATTGCAGATCGAAGCCCGCACCAGGCCGGGCGGCGCCGAATTCGTCAACGCAACCCGCATTGCGACAGCCCTGCTTGGCGACTCGATCGCTGCCAACCTGTTTACCCTCGGCTATGCTTACCAGAACGGCCTGATCCCGCTTGGCGCCGCGGCAATCGACAAGGCCATCGCCCTCAACGGCGTTGCCGTCAAAATGAACCAGCAGGCGTTCTTGTGGGGCCGCCGCGCCGCCCATGATCTTGCCGCCGTCGAAGCTGTGATCGGTCGCAGCTCATCCGATCAACCGCGCAAGCAGACCCTCGATGAGATCACCGAGGAGCGGGTGGCTTTCTTGACCGGCTATCAGGACGCCGACTACGCAAATCAATACCGCGAATTCGTCGAAGACGTCCGCGTGACGGAAGCTGATGTTGCGCCGGATTCGACACGTCTGAGCGAGGCGGTCGCCCGTTACCTGTTCAAGCTCATGGCCTACAAGGACGAGTACGAGGTCGCCCGGCTCTACACCGGCAAACCCTTCGCCGACCAGCTCGCCAAAACCTTCAAGGGTGATTACACTCTCAAGTTCCATCTGGCGCCGCCACTTATCGCACGCCGCGACAGCGCAACCGGCAAACCGGTCAAACAGGCATTCGGCCCGGCAATGATGTCGGTCTTCAAGATACTGGCCCTCCTCAAGGGACTGCGCGGCACCGCGTTCGATATCTTCGGCTATACCGCAGAACGAAAACGCGAACGCGCCCTGATCAGTGAATACCGCCACACCATCAGCGAGATCCTCAACAGCCTCGATACTAAGAATCTGTCGCTGGCTGTCGATATTGCCAGCATCCCGGAGCACATCCGCGGCTATGGCCACATCAAGGAACGCCACCTGGCTGAAGCCAAGACACGTGAAAGTGAGTTGCTTGCAGCCTACCGGGACGGCAAGACCCGGGCACCTGTCCGCCTTGCGGCTGAATGATCCGGCATTGATTCTCAGCGCCAATCGACTACAGTTATTTCGAAAGCGTCCTGGCCTTGGGTGAGAAGGCTGCAACGCCAACGTGATACACTTTTTCGAATGAAATTCTTGAAAGTGTAGCACAACATAGACTAGATAGGCTTCCCCGATCAGGTCGCAGAAACCGGACGGGCGAGTTTGGGAGGATTTTTGGTGGCAACCGAAACTGCGCAAGCCGCGGGCGAAGACACATTTCCAAAATTGCTGTTGCGCAATGCGGTCAAATTTGCTGACCGCCCGGCCATTCGCGAAAAGGATCTTGGCATTTGGCAGACCTGGACTTGGAGCCAGGTGTTGGATGAGGTAAGGGCATTTGCCGTCGGCTTGTCCGCGCTTGGCATCAAGGCCGGCGACAAGGTGGCCATTGTCGGTGACAACCGGCCCCGACTGTACTGGACTATGTGCGCGGCCCAGTCGCTTGGCGCGGTCCCGATCCCTGTCTATCAGGACTCTGTTGCCGAGGAGATGAAGTTCGTCCTCGAACACGCCGGCGCCACCTGCGCCGTCGTTGAAAACCAGGAACAGGTCGACAAGATCCTGGAAATCCGCGAGAGCTACAAAGCCATCAAGACCATCGTCTACGATGAAGATCGCGGCCTGAAAAATTACAATGTCAAAGGCCTTTACGCCTTCGAGGATGTTCAGGCCAAAGGCCGCGCCGCCCTGAGCGACGGCGCCGAAGCCATCTGGCATGAGCAGATTGCCAGAGGCCAGCCCGCCGACACGGCGATTATTCTGTATACATCCGGCACCACCGGCAAGCCCAAGGGCGTTGTCCTGACAATGGAAAACACACTGTGGGCAGCCCGTGTCGCCAACCGTTTCGACAACCTGACCGAAAACGAAGAGACCATTGCCTATCTGCCGATGGCCTGGGTCGGCGACCATATCTTCTCCTATGCCCAGTCTTATGAATGCGGCTACTGCGTGAACTGCCCTGAAAGCCCGGAAACAGTGGTCGATGACCGCCGCGAGATCGGTACGACTTATGCCTTTGCGCCGCCGCGGGTTTACGAGAACCTGATCACACTGACCATGGTGCGCATGGAGGATGCCGCCAGGATCAAACGGAAGATGTTCGATTATTTCCTTGCCCTGGCAAACCGTGTCGGCGAGAAAATTCTCAACGGCGAACCGGTCGGCGTCACCGACCGCCTGCTCTATGCTCTCGGCGACTTCCTGGTCTACGCGCCGATCAAGAACCGCTTCGGTCTGTCCAAAGTCCGCGTCGGCTATACCGCCGGCGAGGCCATCGGTCCGGAAATCTTCCGCTTTTACCGTTCCCTCGGCATCAACCTGAAACAGCTTTACGGTCAAACCGAAGCTGCCGTTTACATCACCAACCAGCCCGATGGCGAAATATATGCCGATACCGTCGGTGCACCGCTCGAAGGCATCGAAGTCAAGGTCGATGACAGCGGCGAGGTTCTGTACCGCTCGCCGGGCGTTTTCAAGGAATACTACAAGAATGCTAAGGCGACCCGCGAGACCAAGACCAAGGATGGCTGGGTCCATTCCGGCGACGCCGGTTTCATCGACGACCGCGGCCACCTGAAGATCATCGACCGTGCCAAGGATGTCGGCCACCTGAAAGACGGCACTCTGTTCCCGCCCAAATACATCGAGAACAAGCTCAAGTTCTTCCCCAATATCAAAGAGGCGGTCGCGATCGGCGATGGCCGCGATTACGTCGCCTGCATGGTCAACATCGATCTGACCGCCGTCGGCAGCTGGGCCGAGCGCAACAATGTCGTCTACGCCAGCTACCAGGAACTCGCCGCCCACCCCGATGTCTACAAGATGGTCGAGGGCCACGTCGCCGAGGTGAACCGCGAGCTGGCGGCCGAAGAACGTGTTGCCGGCGCCCAGATCCAGCGGTTTCTCGTGCTCCACAAGGAGCTCGATGCAGACGACGGCGAGATCACCCGGACAGCCAAGGTCCGCCGTTCGTTCGTGGAGGAACGCTACAAGCCGCTGATTGACGCCCTGTTCAACCGCCGCAAGTCGAGCCAGCACATCAAGACCGAGGTGACCTTCGAGGACGGCCGCAAGGGCGCCATTGAAGGCGATGTCGAAATCCGGGACATGACGCCCATGCCGGTTGCCGGCACCAACAGGATCGCCGCTGAATGAGTGCACTCGAAACATTCGTTGATGCCGCCGACGAAACGCTGCTCGCCGTTGAAGGCGTGACCTTGTCGTTCGGCGGTGTGCAAGCCATCAAGGACGTCAGCTTCGACATCAAAAAGGGCGAGATTCGCGCCATTATCGGCCCGAACGGCGCTGGCAAGACCTCGATGCTGAATGTCATCAACGGCTTTTACCATCCCCAAAAGGGCAAGATCACGTTCAAGGGCAACACCCGCACCGACATGCGCCCGCACGTGGCCGCGACGCAAGGCATCTCGCGTACGTTCCAGAACGTTGCCCTGTTTCGCGGCATGTCGACACTCGACAACATCATGACCGGCCGCACCTTGAAGATGACCACCAACCTGTTCTGGCACCTGTTCCGTTTCGGACCGGCTGAACAAGAAGAGCTCGAGCACCGTGAATTCGTTGAGCGCATCATCGATTTCCTCGAGATCCAGCATATCCGCAAAACCCCGGTTGGCCGTTTGCCGTATGGCCTGCAAAAGCGTGTCGAACTTGGCCGCGCACTCGCCGCCCAGCCAGACCTCTTGCTGCTCGATGAGCCGATGGCCGGCATGAACCTGGAAGAAAAGGAGGACATGTCGCGCTTCGTCATCGACGTGAACGATCAGTTCGGCACGACCATCGCCCTGATCGAGCATGACATGGGCGTGGTGATGGACCTGTCGAACCGTGTCGTGGTTCTCGACCATGGTGAAAAGATTGCCGATGGCACACCCGATGAAGTGAAGTCCAACCAGGATGTCATCGATGCCTATCTTGGCGTGGCGCATTAGGGGACTGTTTGATGGGTGAAATTCTCCACGGCATCTTCATAAACCCGTTCATCGAGATTGCGGGCGCGCCGGATCTGTTCGTGCAGGTCCTCTGGGAGGGCTTTGTGTCCGGCACGCTCTACGCGCTCATCGCGCTCGGCTTCGTGCTGATCTTCAAGGCGTCCGGTGTCTTCAACTTTGCCCAGGGCATCATGGTGGTGTTCGGCGCGCTCTCGCTGGTCGGGCTGTTTGCCGCCGGTGTCCCGGCCTGGCTGGCGCTCATCTTGTGTATCGGCATCATGTTCGGCCTTGCATGGGGGGTTGAACGCGTGGTGCTGCGCAACCTGGTCAACCAGGAACCGATTATTCTGTTCATGGCGACAATCGGGCTCAACTATTTCCTGATCGGATTTGGCGAGTTCATCTTTGGTGGCGAGCCCAAAACCATGATCACGTCCGAGATTGGACTGCCGACCGGATCGTTTGATTTCGAGGTTCTGGGCGGGCTCGTCAGCCTGCAGCAGATCGATGTCTCGGCGGCTGTGATCGCCGGCCTGCTGGTTGCCGGTCTTGCGGTGTTCTTCAACAAGACCCGGATCGGCCGCGCCTTGCGCGCTGTTGCCGATGACCACCAGGCCGCCATGTCGGTCGGCATCACGCTGCAGCAGATCTGGGTCATCGTCTGGTTTGCCGCCGGCATCGTCGCGCTGACCACCGGCATCATGTGGGGCGCCCGCTCGGACGTCTCGTTTGCCCTGTCGATCGTTGCCCTGAAAGCCCTGCCGGTGCTGATCCTCGGCGGTTTCACCTCCGTGCCCGGCGCCATCGTCGGCGGCCTGATCATCGGCATCTCGGAAAAACTCGCAGAGTTTTACTGGGGCCCGCTCGTGGGCGGTTCCATCGAAAGCTGGTTCCCCTATTTCCTCGCGCTGATCTTCCTGTGGTTCCGCCCACAAGGGTTGTTCGGCGAAAGAATCATCGAACGCGTTTAGGGTTTTCTCCATGCTTTATCGTGAAACAGGCCAGTTCAAGACCAGCTACAGCGCCGATCAGGCAGTCTTTCCGATCCGCCAGGATCTTGTCGGCATCTGGCTGATCCTTGCCTTCATGTTCTTGGTCGTGCCGTTCACGTTCAACGATTTCTGGCTCAACTCGATCATGATTCCGACCCTGATCTTTGCCCTGGCGGCGATCGGGCTCAACATACTGACAGGCTATGCCGGTCAGCTGTCGCTCGGCACCGGCGGCTTCATGGGCTGCGGCGCTTATGCCTGCTTGAAACTGACGACCTTTTTTCCGGACCTGAACATCATCATTGTGATTTTGATGTCCGGCTTTTTTGCCGCCGCCGTCGGTTTCATTTTCGGGCTGCCGTCGTTGCGCATCAAGGGCTTTTACCTGGCGGTGGCAACGCTTGCCTCCCAGTTCTTCCTGGAATGGGCATTCGGGCGTATCGCATGGCTCTACAACTATGCGGATTCCGGCGCCATCGAGGTGCCGACCCGGCGCATATTCGACATCGCCATCACCGGCCCGCATGCATCTTCCATGACCCGTTATCTCGTCGTGCTGTCAATTGTTGTGGTGTTGACCTGGGTCGCCTCGAACCTGGTGCGTGGCCGCTTCGGGCGTTCCTGGATGGCGGTGCGCGATATGGACATTGCCGCCGAACTGATCGGCATCCGCCTGCTGTCGACCAAGCTGACGGCATTTTCGATCTCGTCATATTACTGCGGTGTCGCCGGCGCGATGATGGTCTTCCTGTGGCTTGGCGCGGCTGAGGTGGAAAGCTTCGACATCAACCATTCGTTCCTGGTGCTGTTCATGGTGATCATCGGCGGCCTCGGTTCTCTGCTCGGCGCCTTCCTGGGTGCGGCCTTCATCTGGAACCTGCCGATCCTGCTGCGCAGTGCCTTTGGCCAAACGATCGATGCCGCCTCGGTCGAACACATCTCCTTCATGGTGGTTGGCGCGCTGATCATCTTCTTCCTGATCGTCGAGCCGCACGGATTTGCCCGCATGTGGCAGATCGCCAAAGAGAAACTGCGGCTGTGGCCATTCCCGTATTAAGGCTGGAAAATTGTATATTTCGCCAATCGATACAACAGTGCTACGATTTGACATCAACGGCTTTGCCGTTCGTGTGAAGGCGTCAGAAGTGACGCAATCTGTCCCGTGCAAAATCCGGGACAAATAAACAGGGAGGACTACTTATGCGTTTAAGACAAGTGGCTTTGGGCGTTGCAGCCGCGGCGATGGTCGCCGGCGGTATCGCAACAAGCAAGGCGCAGGCAGAGGAATCGATCTACATTCCGCTGCTGACCTACCGGACCGGACCGTTTGCCGGCTCTGGCACTCCAATCGCCAACGGCATGCACGATTACCTGACCATGCTCAACGAGCGTGACGGTGGCATCGGCGGCGTCAAGCTGACGATTGAAGAGTGCGAGACCGGCTACAACGCCCAAAAGGGTGTTGAGTGCTACGAAGGCACAAAGGGCAAGGGGGCTGTTGTTTACAATCCCTACTCCACCGGCATCACGCTGCAGCTGATCCCCAAGGCCCCGGTCGACAAGATACCGATCCTGTCCATGGGTTATGGCCTGTCGGCAACAGCCGTTGGCGAGAAGTTCCCGTGGACCTTCAATGCCCCTGCAACCTACTGGAG
>JABDJG010000114.1 GCA_013002595.1 Hyphomicrobiales bacterium
GCTAAGGCCTGTTGGGATAAACTACGCATCTGCTGCCCAGACAAGCTATCCAACCGCCAAAAGGTAACCGCTATGTCAGAAGCACATCCTTTCCCGACGGGCCGCGATATGGACACCCCCCAGGCAGCGCGGCGCGCCATGCGGACCGGAGCGTTTACCGGCAATACGGCCGGCATTGCGCCGGGCTACACGCAAGGAAATCTGGCGATCCTGCCGGCGGACCTGGCGCTCGACTTCATGCGCTACTGCCAGCGCAACCCCAAGCCGTGTCCGCTGATCGGTGTGTCGGGTACCGGCGATCCATCGCTGCCGACGCTTGGCCGCGATATCGATATCCGCACCGATATCCCGAGCTACAACGTTTATCGCGATGGTGAGCTGGACGAGACCGTCACCGATATCCGCCATCTGTGGCGGGACGATTTTGTCGCCTTCATCCTGGGGTGCTCCTATTCCTTCGAACAGGCGCTGGCGGATGAAGGTGTTCGGCTGCGCCATCTTGACGAAGGGCTCACCGTTTCCATGTGGCGCACGAGCATCGAAACGTCGCCGTCAGGTGCATTTGGCGGCGGCATGGTGGTGTCCATGCGGCCACTGACGGCCCCCAACGCGATCCGCGCGGTTGAGATCACCTCAAGGTTCCCGCACACCCACGGAGCGCCGGTTCACCTGGGCGATCCGTCCCTGATCGGCATTGAAGATATCAATGTACCGGACTGGGGCGATGCCCAGCGCATCGAGGCCGATGAGATGCCGGTGTTCTGGGCGTGCGGGGTCACCCCGCAAAATGCCATCCAGCAGGCAAAACCGGAAATCTGCATCACCCACAAACCCGGAAGCATGCTGATCAGCGACCTGCCAAGCGCCTTCAACAGCCGGCTGGAAGATTGATGTTGCGGCCGATCGAGCGCTCTTCGATCATGTCGGTGATATGGCCATGCCATCGCAGTGCCGGAGTTTGAGCCGATTGTTACCACCATTGATTTTCTGCATGGGACAGAGTAATCTGACCGAAGGTAATTTTTGCCTAGTTAGTTGTTTGTTCATACGGCGTATCAAGCGGAGCGTTGAGGCATGCACGCACCCTGTCGCCGGAACGATTCTTCTTCAGTCAAATTCAATGGCTTTTACTCAAGTGGGCTTATCTGCTTGAAAATATGTTCAATTTCAAAATATTCCGTGGCGAATGCCACAGACTTTTCGTGCAATTGCGTAGAGTGTGCGAGACGCAACCGGAGGCCCCGTAACAGTGTTGCGGTTTGCCGGTTGCGCGACAATTACCTGCCCGTGCAAGCTTCACAATTGACCCAGGCCAACAGGAGGGAGTGGCGCGATTGCTGAATGAATTACGTTTCACGATATCAGAGTGATTTTGGGGGTTTGTGAGTAGTGGAGGATGCGTAAATGTCAAACCGAAAAGAGGGAACAAAAACAAGAACAAGTGTTGCGATCATCGATTCATTGAAGCTGCGGCGGGCGAGTTTCATGAGCTTTCTTGCCGGTTGGGCCGAGGCCAATGCATTGGAATTGGTCGAGACGTCACGGATTGAAAAGCTGACTGAAAGCGAGATCAATCCGGACTACCGGATGATCGTGTATAGTTCGGGCGCCAAGGCGGTGGGCGATCCGAAATTCAGAAAAAGCATTGAGATTTTCCAGTCGCGGGGACCGGACATACCCATCGTCATCATTTCCGATAGAGACGATGCGGAAGCGGCAACCGCGGCTCTGGACGCCGGAGCACAGGGCTTTATTCCAAGCAGCACAGATGCTTCGCTTACTATGGATGCACTTACATTCATTATGAAGGGTGGATCGTATTTTCCTCCCGCTGCGGTTCTGAAATCACCTGAGAGATCGCACGAGGCGCCAATTGGCCACCTATCGAGTGGTGCCGTGGCCGACAGTGGCGTGAGTTTAAAAGCGAAACGGCCTGTAATTGTGCCTCATCTTCAACGCATGAATGACCTGTTGAATGCCCGCCATTTGACCAGCAAGCAAAACCAGGTCATGCAGCTGGTGTGCCAGGGCAAACCCAATAAGGTGATCGCCCAGGCGTTGGGTATGACCGAGGCGACGGTGAAAGTGCATGTTCGCCAGATCATGCAGAAACTCAGCGTTAGCAACCGCACGCAAATTGTCATTAGAGCCATGAAAGAGGGTCTGGTGACAGCGGTTTTTGCCGGTGCATCAAACGGGCGGTTGCCGGACAAATCAGTACCGGACTGATACCAACGACCCGTGCACGATCAGCCGTCAGGACTCGCGGAAGGCGCGCGCCATACTGTCAACGAGCGGGCGCATCAAATAGCTGAAGAACGTGCGTTGTTCGGTCTTGATAAACGCCTCGGCCGGCATGCCGGGAACCGGGCGGAAATCGCTGAGCCCGGCGACATGCTCAGCTTCAAGCTGCACGCGGACCACATAACCGCCGACATAATTGCCGCCACTGCGGCCGTCCACCGTATCTGCCGACACATACACGACTTTGCCCGGCACCGTCGGTATCAGGCGCTGGTTGAGCGCAGTAAGGCGAACCTGGGCCGCCTGCCCGTTTTCGATTTGGTCGATGTCCTGCGGCCGGACCCGGGCTTCGATAATGGGCTCATCACCCACCGGGACAAGTTCCATGATCTCACCGCCGGGTTTGACGACGCCGTTTGTCGTATGATGCATGAGCTTGACGACGACACCGTCCACGGGCGCGGTAATGTTGACACGATCAAGCACGTCGTGGGCCTTGCGCAGCTGTTCGTGAACATCATCGAGCTGTCCTTCAACCTTGCGCAGTTCGGTGATTGCCTGGTCGGCCGCGGTGGCGCGCAGATGAAGGATCTGGCCTCGAATCTTGGTGACCGCCATTTCTTCTTCGGTCACGTTGGCATTCAGCCGCGCGGACCGGCCATTCAGCCGCGCCCGGGCTCTTTTGAGCTCCAGCAGTTTCGGCAGGGTAAGCAGCTTTTCTTCGTAAAGATGCGCCGTGCTTTCCAATTGCTGGTTGACCAGGTCGAGTTGAGTGTTGATCGAGCCGATCTCGGCACGCAGACCCTTGATGGTCTCCTTGCGGATCGCGATCTCCTGCCTGAGGACGTCCGTCTCGGCAACAATTCTGTCACGGCGCGATGCGAATTGTTCGCGCTGGCGCGACAGGATCAGGCGGACCTCGTTATTCATTCCCCTAGACGCGGCCAGCGTCAGGGAAGAGTCAAACCGTATTTCGCTGGCCCATTTGCTTTCGGCAACCAGCCGCGCCTTCAACGCCAGCAATCTGTGGTCGCGGTGGGTCAGCAGTCGAAGATTGGCCTTGGGGCCCGTGTCGTCGAGCGTGACGAGCACATCACCACGCTTGACATGGTCGCCTTCCCCAACCCTGATCTGTTTGATGATACCGCCTTCATAATGCTGGATGGTCTTGTTGGCGCCGGTTGCAACAAACCTGCCAGATGCAACAACCGCACCCTGCAACGGTGCAGTTGTCGCCCAGATCCCAAATCCGACAATGCTGGCCAACAGAATGAAAATTCCAAACAGCGTGGGTGCGAACAGGCCGGTGGGAACGGCGTGCGACCAGTGTTTGGTCTGGGTCTGATTGTCTGACATGCTATCGTCCTTGATTTGTTTGGCCGGTTGCCGGCAGGGTCTGGGTCCAGCGCGCATCCCAGCGTTGCCCCTCGGGCTCCGGGGACAGCAATTTCGGCAGAATTAGCTCGCGCGTGCCGAATGCCGCCAATCGGCCGCCCTGAAGGACCAGTATCTTGTCGACGCATTGCAGAATTCCCGTGCGCTGAGTGACAATCACCGTCGTGATCTTCTTGTTCTGGCCCCGCTCCAGCGCTTCGGCCAGCGCTTCCTCGCCAAATCCATCAAGGTTGGAATTGGGCTCATCGAGCACAACAAACGCCGGATCGCCATAGTAGGCGCGCGCCAGCGCGACCCGCTGTCTTTGGCCACCCGAAAGCGGCTGGCCGTCCATGCCGATTTCCGTCTCGTAACCGTCCGGGAATGCGGTGATCATGTCGTGTACGCCGGTCAACCGTGCCGCGCCTACGATATCGTCATCATAGGCACCTGCGGTCATCCGCGAAATATTCTGCCTTATCATGCCCGGGAACAACTCGACATCCTGCGGCAGGTAACCGATCGATTGACCGAGTTGCTGATTGTTCCAGTTGTGGAGCGGCAT
>JABDJG010000026.1 GCA_013002595.1 Hyphomicrobiales bacterium
CTATTCGCCCTGCTTCCGCTTCTGCTTGCGGCGGCTCTGGGTCTTTTGACGGATGCGGTTTCCCAGTTGTTTGCGCTCTTCATCGGTCAGCATGGCAAAGAAAGACGCGCCGATCCTGCCGCCTTCATCGATCAACACCACCGACTTGCCGCGAAACCCCTGCAAGGCGGCATCAAGGGCTGCCTGGTCAAACGGTTCTGCCTCCAATGCATCGGCAACCCGTCTGGCAGCATCGCGCAACTCGCGCCGATGACCGCGGAACAGTTTACGATGGTCACGCATGGCCTCAACCAATTCGGTGCGCCGGTCAGCGCTGACGTCAAAGAAGAACTTGCGCGGGATGAGCTGGGTGTAACCGGGGCCGGTGATGCGCCGGTATTTTTCCGGCCGCAGTTTGTGCGCAATGAAGAAACCGGCGACCAACAGGTTGAGGGACAGCGATATCAGCAACACAAAGCCGATCCAGCGCCGTCGCCGCGGCGGATTTGCCTGTGTGGAAGGCTGGTCCGTCATCCAGTGCCCTCGCCATTGCTTCCGATCAGGCTTTCAAATTCGAATGGGTCGTCAAAATCATCGAGCTCGGTGGTGGTGTCAAAAGGACTGTCGCCTTCCAGTATCGGATCGAGTGTGCCGAGCGCGCCCAGGTAAATGCCAATGCACAACGAAGCCGCCAAAGTGGAAATCGCGGCAAACCGGCTCACCCCAAATGCCCGCTGTTGAGGCAGAAGCACGACATCCGCTGCCTGCGGTGGCAATTCGCGGGCAAGCTCGGCCAGCCGGGCGTGGGCGCCGGCCGGAACAGCAGGCCTGGTCGCAGCGCCAAGCACCTGATCGATCTCGGTGGCGGCGCGGTACTCTGCGACCAGATCGCCGTGGTCTTCCAGAGTGCCGGCCAACGCGGCGCGGTCGACCTCGGGCCAGCGAGCCGGATCGGCGCCGTAGCTGTGAAGCACTGCCTTCAAGCGGTTAAGTTTATCCATTGCCATGGCCCGTTACCCTATTCATCAACCAGTTCATCAAGCATGTCGCGCCAGTCGTCGGCAAGTTGCGATTTGAGATTGCGGCGCGCGCGCGACAACAGACTTTCGACCGCATCGACGGTAAGGTCCATGACATCGGCGGTCTGCTGATTGCTCATATGTTCGAAATAGGTCATCACAAGCGCGATCCGCTGGCGGTTCGGCAAGCCGGCAATGGCGGCATCAATGTTACCGGCAATCTGGCTGCGGGCCAGGGCGCCATCGGCCTTGAGACCATCATCGGCGATGTCAGGTACCTGTTCAACAATGATCGGCTGCTTGCGGCGCATGCGATCGATTGCCAGGTTGGTGGCAACCCGCATCAGCCATGCGCGCACAGCCTTGCCGTCGCGCAAGGAGGACGGCGTCTGCCACAGCTTGATAAAGGCCTCCTGGGTCACATCCTCGGCATCGGCCGGGCCGCCGAGAACGCGCCAGGCAACGCGGTACACGGGATCGAAATGGCGTCGTGTGAGTTCAGCGAATGCATCATGGCCGCCAGTGCAAACGCCGGCCAGCAACTCATCATCGGTGGCCGCGGCTGAATGGACCAGCCGCGGTTTGATGCTGTCGGTAACGCCACGTTCCGGCACTTGCTCCACGCCCGTCCCGATAAAATTGCAAACGAATGCGGTCAATTCCCGGCTTTCTGCTTTCTACGATCGGCCCAGAATTTCTTGCGCTTGGCGACATGATAGGCTTTGGCCTCGTCGTGTGTCACCCCTCCGTCGGCATTGGCATCGGCGGTGCTGAACTGGCCGCTGACATAGTCATCGAGTTCGGATCGGCTGATCGCGCTGTCCTTGTCCGCATCCATTCGGGTCATGATCCGCTCAAGCCGGCGCTCCATGGTGGCGCGCAGCCAGTCTTCAATTTCGCCGCGCGTGACCTTATCGTCAGCATTGCTGTCAAGACGCATGAAACGGCGGGATGCTGCAGGTTGCAGCTCATTGAGCTCAATCTTGCCGCTCTTGTCCTTATCGAGGCGCTCAAAGGTCTTCACCCCGCGCGGGATGCCCGGTTCCCTGGCATCAGCCACCGTTATCAAAAACACGGCGATCACCGGCAACATCAGCGCACGTGCAAACTTGTTTCCAGCCATTTTGATCTCCTACCTGATCGAATTGTTTCAACACCGATAGGACGATCATCATTCCCGAAACCCGTCGCTGGGATCTGATTCTTTTGGATCGAGCGGACCTATAAGTTCATCAAACAGGCTGGCGACGCTAGCCCTTTGTTCGCCCAGCAAGGCCTCGGCGGTGGCCAGATCGGGCGATGCGGCCGCGTTGATCAGGAGCTTGCGGAGGCCTTGCGGGGCGCCATCGGGATCAAAGCGGCCGGCAACACACAACCGCAGCACCTGGGTCAGACGATGGTAAAGACTGTTGGCCTCCAGGAGCGCTGCCAGCTGGATCTGCGTCAGGATGCCGGCATCACCCAACCTGGTAAGCGCGCCAGCCGTATTCTGGTCGAAAACCTGGCGGTTTTCCGGTCCATGCAACAACTGCAGCGCCTGGGCGATGAATTCGACATCGACGAGACCGCCACGGGCGTGTTTCAGGTTCCAGGGATCGTCATTGCCGTGTTCAGCCAACATCAGCTTACGCATGTCGATGATATCTGCGCGGGTCGAGGCCGCATCGCGCGGCTGGCAAAGCGCATCGGCGATCGCGCCTTCGACGCGGGTGCCAAGGTCGGCATCGCCGGCAACGACGCGGGCGCGGGTGAGCGCAAGCTTTTCCCAGGTCCAGGCCGATTGCTCGTGATACTGCCGGAAACTGGTCAGGCTGGTTGCCACCGGGCCGGTACTGCCGGACGGCCGCAGGCGCATATCAACCTCGTAGAGGACACCTTCGGCTGTCGGGGATGACAGTGCCGCAATCAAGCGTTGAGTTATGCGCGAGAAGTACTGCGACAGCATGAGTGGACGGGCGCCGTCTGACTGTTCAGCGGTTTCGGCATGATCGTAAATGAGGATGAGATCAAGGTCCGACGTGGCGGTCATTTCGCGGCCTCCCAGCTTGCCCATGGCGACGACGGCAACCTGTCCGCCTGCGACCTGACCGTGGCGTGCGGCAACTTGCGAGCGAACGCCGGCCAACAGCCTGTCAATTAGCGTATCGGCAATGCTAGCGTAGATGTTGCCGGCATCGACCGCATTAATCGTTTCGGATATCAAACGAACGCCAACCCGGAACATATGCTCGGTGCCAATTATCCGTGTGCCGTCAAGCAATTCTTCAAGTTCGGTGCCCGGCCCAAGGGCTGTGTCGATCGCGCCGGCGATTTCATCGGGATCAGGCAGGTGATCGAAGAAACCAGGATCAAGCACGGCATCGAAAATCCTTGGCCGCTGACTGAGCTGGCTGGCAAGGTTCGGTGCAGCGCCGAGAATGGTCGCCAGAAGATCGAGCAGGTGCGGATTGGCCCGCAGCATCGAAAACAGCTGGAGGCCGGCCGGCAGATGCGACATAAAGCGGTCAAAGGCCACAAAGGCAGCGTCCGGGTCGCCAGCATCGGCAAGCGCCTTCAAAAGCTGCGGCATAAGTTCGGTGAGGCGTTCGCGGGCCTGGGCAGAGCGGGTCGCGGCATAGCGCCCGAAATGCCAACCCCTGATGGTGGCAGACACCTCGCCGGGCTGGCGAAAGCCCATACCGGCAAGCGTCGCAACGGTTTCAGGATCGTCCTCGCCGCCGGTAAACACCAGGCTGCCGCCCTCGCTGGCCAGTTCATCGGCATCTTCAAACAGGGCGGCATAATGGCCCTGAACCGTCTCGAACACACCGCTCAAGGCGGTTTCGAAAGATTGTGCATCTGCAAAGCCGCTGAACCGGGCAAAGGCCGCAAGCGCCTCAGGCGACAACGGCAACTCATGGGCTTGTTCATCGGCGATCATCTGAATGCGATGTTCAATTGTGCGCAGGATGTTGTAGGC
>JABDJG010000036.1 GCA_013002595.1 Hyphomicrobiales bacterium
GAGGACGAACAAGCCAGCGTCATTCTTCATCTGCAGAAATTCGGCGATACCGACTGGCTGCCGATAACGTTCGGTCTTGCCGGGTAATGCTCTAAATCTCGCTGACGCGCTCCAGGACATCGAGGGCGTATCCGATGTCGGGCAGGACGCGTTCAGCCGCTTCACGGCCGGCGGCGATGGCTTCGGCGGCCTTGTCGAATTCAAACAGGCCGATATCGGGCGTGCGCGGCATGATGGTGATGTCGGGCGGATCGCCGGCCAGGCGCGACCGGGCAAGCCGATCCTGCGATATGTTGAAGGCAGCAACCAGCACCGTGGTCAGGCCGGGATCGTCGTTGGAGCCGATCATCTGACGCATCATCGACGGCTTGGCCTTGGCCGATTTCCTGATACCGGACGCTTTAACATCGGCTTCCTGCTGTTCGAGACCTTGCTGGATCACAGTGCCGCCGAAGACATCGGAGTTCAGATTGACCGCAATCACTAGCCGGGCCCCCATGGCGCGGCAGGCCGAGACCGGGATCGGGTTGACCACAGCGCCGTCGATCAGCCATTTTCCGTCGCGATGAGCCGGCCGGAAGACGCCGGGCAGGGCATATGAGCCGCGCATGGCCGAGACCACGTCGCCCTCGCGCAGCCAGATCTCGTGGCCGGTGAGAAGCTCGGTGGCAATGCAGATGAACGGCAGTTTCATGTCGGAGAACTGCATCTCGCCCATGTGCTCATCGAGCAGGGCCGACAGGCGGTCGCCGGAGATGAGGCCGCTGCCGCCCCATGAAATGTCGAGGAAGGAAAACAGCCGCCGGCGGGTGAGAGCCAGTGCGAACTCCTTAAGCTCACCGAGCAGATCAGCCGCATAGCAGCCGCCGATCAGCGCGCCGATCGATGTACCGGCGACCACCGCCGGGGTGATGCCTTCTTCCACCAGGCGTTCGATAACGCCGATATGGCTCCAGCCGCGGGCAGCGCCTGCGCCGAGCGCCAGGCCGATGGTCGGCTGATGGTTGGTTTTACTCGGCACCGTGACCAGAGCGGTCTGGTCGTCAGCCGGCATATAGTTGGGTTGATCGTTCAATTCGTACTTCCTGGATGGACGCCACTACTTGGAGGGACCAACATGGTCAGGCTCTCAGGCCGGGTCGTTGCTGCCGTATACCTCATCTGGATCAAATAGCCGTTCCTTGCCGACAAACTTCAGGCTGGCCTTTGCCGGCGCCTGCCCGATACCGTCGAGTTGGCGGTAGAAACAGCTGACCCGGCCGGTATGACAGGTGGCGCCGCGACCGCCGGCCTTGACCTTCAATACAACAGCATCCTGATCGCAATCGGTTAGTAATGCATGAACGTGAAGGATTTCGCCGGAGGTCTCGCCCTTGTGCCACAGCTTGCTGCGCGACCGGCTCCAGTAGTGGGCCTGACCGGTTTCGATGGTTTTGTCGAGGGCCTGCCGGTTCATGTAGGCGAACATCAAAACGGCACCGGTCTCGGCATCACAGGCGATCGCCGGGATCAGGCCGTCGTTGTTGAACTTGGGCGCAAATACCAGGCCTTCTTCGATGTCGTTGCCGGCGTTTGACACTTTGATCGCGATCCGGTCAGACGGCAAAGCCGCCGGATGGCGAGCGCACCAACTGCATGAAGCGGGCCTGCCAGGCTGGATCCTGCTTGAAGTCACCGATGAATTGCGTGGTGATCGTGGACACGTTGCGTTTGTTGATGCCGCGCATCGACATGCACATGTGCACCGCTTCGATCATCACGGCGACGCCGCGCGGCGCAAGCGCCTGGTCGATCGACTGGGCGATCTGCCTGGTCATGGTCTCCTGGGTCTGGAGCCGGCGGGCGAAGATGTCGACGACACGGGCGAGCTTGGAAATGCCAACGACCTTGTCGGTCGGCAGGTAAGCGACATGGGCGCGGCCAACGAAGGGCACCATGTGGTGTTCGCAATGTGAATTGAACTCGATGTCGCGCAGCATGACGATGTCGTCGTAGCCGCCGACGTCCTCAAAGGTGCGCGACAGAGCCTCGATCGGACAGTCGTTGTAGCCGCTGAACAGCTCGCGATAGGCTTTGACGACGCGACTTGGCGTGTCCAGTACGCCTGCGCGATCGGGGTCTTCGCCGGCCCAGGAGATCAGGGTGCGCACCGCTTCCATGGCCTGTTCCTTGCTGGGCCGCTCAATTTGCGGTCCGCGGCCGATCTCGGGGGCGGCGTGTTTCGTCTTCTTCACGATGGCGTCCATGGCGTTCGTCGTCCTAATCCTGTCTGTAGCAATCGGTGGCCGTGCTTGCATGTACGCTGCCCGGTGCCTATCGGTTCTTTTGCCACCTTCAAAACTTGCATTGTTGTGTTCGACGGCTCAAATAGCATGCAAGTACAATCTGGCAAAGTTTCGATTTGCCTTCCCGGTCGTTCAGATTGTAGCACATACGTGGGCCTATATGGCGTGGTCGTGCTGACATGTTCAAGATTGGAAGAGTACAGGTGAGGCATTTTGTATCGGTACCGCGATGTTGAGTGATGTCTACAACAAGAAAATTCTGGGATTTGCAGCGGATATCCCACTGACTGAACGGCTAGATGCGCCTGATGCGACGGCGGTGGCGCACTCCAAGCTGTGCGGCAGCAAGGTGACTGTCGATGTCAAGATGGACGGCGATACGGTTGCTGCGTTCGGCCACGATGTCAAAGCATGTGCACTGGGGCAGGCGTCTTCGTCGATCATGGCGCGCCATGTCATCGGCTCGAGTGCCGATGAATTGTGCCAGGTGCGAGACAAGATGCACGCGATGCTCAAGGAAGATGGCGACCCGCCGGACGGCAAATGGGCCGATCTGGAGGTGCTGATACCAGTGAGGGATTTCAAGGCGCGGCATGCCTCGACATTGCTGACGTTCGATGCGGTGTGCGATGCGGTCCGCCAGGCACAGGCCAGCCAGTCCGATCCGGCGCAAGACAGGGCTTCAAGTTGATGAACTGTGTGTCTGCGCAGCGTGGCATTGCAGCACGGGTTATGATCGGGATTATCCGCGGCTATCAGCTGACATTGTCGTCACTGCTCGGGCGCAGCTGCCGGCATCTGCCGACCTGCTCGGACTACACGCAACAGGCGATCGGCCGGTTTGGTGCCTGGCGCGGGTTCTGGCTGGGATTATCACGGATCTTGCGATGTTCACCACTCGGCACCGATGGCTATGATCCGGTCCCGACGAGCCTGCCACAGCATGGCTGGCGGTTCTGGCGCTATGGACGCTGGCGGGCAGCCGATCTGGATCAAGACTGACCATACAGAAACGGCCCCGGAACCTGATGGTCCGGGGCCGGATACAATGAACGGCTCTAAAGGTGTTTAGAACTTCCAGGCGCCGGCAAAGCGGAACATGTGAAAGTCGTCGGCGTAATAGCGCACGGTGCCTGGTGTGTAGGTGTAGTCCTTGGTGTTGAAGTTGGCATAAAGGTATTCGACGCGCGCAAGCAGCGAATCGGTCCAGGCATGCTCAAGGCCACCGCCGAACGTGTAACCGGTATGCGATTGAGAATCGCTCTCGGCGAATGCCGGCAAGGTAATCTCGGAGTCCATGAACGCGACACCGCCAGTGACGTAGGCCAGCGTGCGGTCATGGGCGTAACCGAGCCGGGCCCGCAGTGTCGCCATGAAGTCGATTTCCTGGGTAACCTGGTCAATAATGTTGTTGGGGTCGACCTCGCCGAACTGAGCGTCGCCTTCGATGCCCAATACGAAATTGCCCATCTGGTAGTTGTAGCCGGCCAGGATGCCGCCGATGGTGCCGTCACCATCAAGATTTGGATCGGTGCCGCCGATCGGCAGATAGTTGCTGTCGACAAAGACGCCGGTGATAACGCCACCGACATAGGCGCCGCTCCAGTCATAGACCGAAGAGCGCATTTCCGGCGCGGGCGGCGGATCGATGTCGGCTGCCAGAGCGGCTGGTGCGGACAAGATCATGGTGCAGAATGCGGCGGCAGCGGCCACGCGCAGAGAAGATCGATATTTCATTGGTTGTTGCCTGGAACTGTTACATTTAACCTCGCAAACAAGGTAAATTGTTAAGGTTAATGCTCCGTTATCGGCGCAAAGGTTTTGGCAGGATTGCTTTGCCGTGTCGGGATCGCAAAGCGCTTTAGTCCGGCAAGTGGTAGACGACGCCGGCGCGGATCATGTGGATGTCGCGAATGCCGGTGTTCTTGTCCTGCAGGTTGCGGCCATAGAGGTATTCGATGCGCCCGGTCAGGCTGCGGGCAAAGGCATGTTCAAGACCGCCGCCGACAATCCAGCCGATATGGGTGGAGGTATCTCCTTTGACCATCAGGCGCGAGGTTTTGTTGACGCCGGCAAATGTCGCGCCGGCCGTAGCGAACAGGAGCGAGCCTTCAAAATCGTAGCCGAGACGGGCACGCAGGGTGCCCATGATATCGGCTTCCAACTTGCCCTGGCCGCTCAGTGCGCGAATCTGACCATAGCCGACATCGCCCTCCAGGCCATAGACCATATTGTTGTGGCTGAGGTTATAGCCGGCAACGATCCCGGCCAGACGGCCGCTGCCATCGATATTGTCCGGTGTACCGCCGAGACCGGCGATTTGCGCCTGGAATGACTTAACAGCTAACAGTACACCGCCGTAAGGGCCGTGCCAGTCAACGACCGATGGGCGCATTTGGGGGAAATCGATGGGTCCTGGGGTGTCTGCGGCACAGGCTTGAAAACTGGCGGCCAGAATGGCGCAGGCGGCAACCAACCGCTGGCGAAACGAACCCATAATACTCACTCCTACACACCTTTGGCCGGGACAACGGCCCGCTAGAGCATAGGGCCGTATCGTTAAATTTGAGTTGTGCTACGGGCTGCCGGAACCGGCGCCTCTTGACGAATACGCCTGATGCAGTGCAAAAGCACACCCCATCGATAACCGCTTACCTGCGTTCGTGTGCAGAGAGTGAGCAATGAGGTGACAAGATGATTACCCTGACATTTCCCGATGGCAACGCGCGCGAGTACCAGGCCGGTATCTCCGGGCTCGAGGTTGCTGAATCCATCGCCAAGTCGCTGGCCAAGAAGGCGGTCGCCTGGGCGGTAGACGGTGAGGTGCTCGACCTTGCCGATACCGTCGATCGCGATGCCAGCATACGCATTGTGACCCGTGATGACAGCGAGGCCCTGGAGCTGGTCCGGCATGACTGCGCACACGTCATGGCCGAGGCGGTGCAAGAGCTGTACCCTGGCACCCAGGTGACCATCGGGCCGGTGATCGAGAACGGATTTTATTACGATTTCCACCGCGATGAGCCATTTTCTCTGGAGGATTTCCCGGCGATCGAAAAGAAGATGCGCGAGATCATCCAGCGCAACAAGCCGTTCACCAAGGAGATCTGGTCGCGCGAGGAGACCAAGAAGGTGTTTGCTGAAAAGGGCGAGCAATTCAAGGTCGAGCTGGTTGACGCGATCGCCGAAGACCAGACCATCCGGATTTACAAACAGGGCGACTGGTTCGATCTGTGCCGCGGTCCGCATATGACCTCAACCGGCAAGATCGGCGATGCCTTCAAGCTGATGAAGGTGGCCGGCGCCTATTGGCGCGGCGACAGCAACAATCCGGTTCTGACGCGGATCTACGGCACGGCCTGGCAATCCAAGGAAGACCTCGATGCCTACCTGCATGCGCTGGAAGAGGCTGAAAAACGCGACCACCGGCGCCTTGGCCGGGAGATGGACCTGTTTCACTTCCAGGAAGAAGCACCCGGCTCGGTGTTCTGGCATGCCAAGGGCTGGACGCTGTTCCAGGAGCTGATTTCATACATGCGCCGGCGCCAGGACGATGCCGGGTACCAGGAAGTCAACTCGCCGGACATGATGGACCGCGGCCTGTGGGAACAATCCGGGCACTGGGAAAAATTCCGCGAGAACATGTTCACGACGGAAACCGAAGACGAACGCACATTTGCGTTTAAGCCAATGAATTGCCCCGGTCACGTGCAAATCTTCAAGAATGGGTTGAAGAGTTACCGAGATCTGCCCGTAAAACTGTCAGAATTTGGCAAAGTGCATCGCTATGAGCCGTCCGGCGCCCTGCACGGGCTGATGCGGGTGCGCTCGTTTACCCAGGATGATGCGCATATATTCTGCGCCGAGGATCAGGTGACCGCCGAATGCGTCAAGGTCCATGAACTGATGATGTCGATATACCGCGACTTCGGTTTTGACAACGTCATCGTCAAGTACTCCGACCGGCCGGAAAAGCGGGTCGGATCGGACGCGGTGTGGGACAAGTCGGAGGCCGCGCTGCAGCACGCGGTCGAAGCCGCCGGCGGCGATGTTGAGCTCAATCCGGGTGAGGGGGCATTCTACGGCCCCAAGCTGGAATATGTCCTGCGCGATGCGATCGGACGCGACTGGCAGTGCGGCACGCTGCAGGTCGATCTCAACCTGCCGGACCGGTTCGGCGCGTTCTATATCGGCAATGACAGCGAAAAACACACCCCCGTCATGCTGCACCGGGCGATGTTCGGCTCGCTGGAGCGCTTTGCCGGCATCCTGATCGAGCATTATGCCGGTCACTTTCCGTTGTGGCTGGCCCCGACGCAGGTTGTGGTGGCCACCATTACCTCAGGCGCCGACGATTATGCGGTTGAGGTGCGCGACCATCTGCGCCGCGCCGGCATGCGGGTCGAAGCTGATCTGAGAAACGAGAAGATCAACTACAAGGTGCGCGAGCATTCCGTCACCAAGGTGCCGGTCATCCTGGTGGTCGGCATGCGCGAGGTCGAGGAGCGGGCGGTGAACATCCGCCGGCTCGGCTCGCGCGATCAAACCGCCATGAGCCTCGATGAGGCAACCGCCAGCCTGGGCAAAGAAGCCCTGGCGCCGGACCTGAAGCGGCGTGATTGAAACCGCTGGCCGGGTTGAGGTTGCGCAAAGGTATTTGAGATGTCATTTGAACTTTGGCTGGCATTTGTCGCGGCCAGCGCCGCCCTGCTGGCGATCCCCGGGCCAACCGTCATGCTTGTGGTCAGCTATGCGTTGGGCTACGGGCGGGCATTGGGCTGGGCGACCGTGCCCGGCGTCACGTTGGGCGATTTTACGGCAATGACCGTGTCCCTGCTCGGTGCCGGGGCGGTCCTGGCGGCGTCGGCAACACTGTTTACCGTGTTGAAACTGGCCGGCGCGGGTTATCTGATATGGCTCGGCATCAAGCTGTGGCGGGCCGAACCCAGGCTTGATGACGTCGATGCGGCAACAGCCGGTGAGTCAGCCGGCTCCATGTTTCGCAATGCCTTTGTCGTGACGGCGCTCAATCCGAAAGGCATCGTCTTCTTCGTTGCCTTCGTGCCGCAGTTTATCGATCCGGCAATGGCTGCCCTGCCGCAGTTCGTTATCCTGGAAGCCTCGTTCCTGGTCATGGCCGCCGCCAATGTCGCCGTGTGGGCCGTTCTTGCCGGGCACCTGCGGTCGCGCTTCAAACGGCCGGAAACCCTGAAATTGGTCAACCGCACCGGGGCCAGCTTCCTGATCGGTGCAGGTTTGCTGACGGCCGCCATCCGCCGCACCGGTTAAGGCTTTCCCGGAAGACGATGCTCTAGTTCAGCACGGGCCGAGTTGTTCGCGGGCGGCCGGTTCGCCGAACGGGTTGATCGTGGCGCGGACGCGGTAGCCGTCGCGGCATCCCTCGACATAGAATTTTGTTGCGGACAATCCGCGATGCCTAAAGCCTTCGGCAATTGCCGGCAGCGATGGCAAGCTGCAGGCACCCTTGTCGCGCTGGTCGAGCACGTCGCCGTATTTGGAGACCGAGGCCATGATCCGGTTGCCGTCCCGGCACACATTGACATTGAAGGTGTCGCCAGCGTCCGGTTCGACAAACACCGGCTTGAAGCCTTGCCGGGTGAGTGCATCGGTGAGCTGGGCCAGCGTGATCGGCGGCGGGCAGCGATCGAAGGTGTATTGATCGATGACCGCACCGAATTTGTTGAGGGCAAGTTCTATCCGGTTGGTGCCACGGCATGCTTCGGCCCGGTAGCGAGGAAGCCGGTCGTCGGTAACCTGGATCCGGTCGAAACCAAGTTTGGCAAGTATGGCAGGGATCTGGTCCGTGGTGATCGGTGGATCGCATTTGCCGATCTGGAGCCGGTCGCGGATTTTGCCGCGGCGGTTCAAAACGAGTTCCTCACGGCGCTCGCCAATGCAGGCTGTTGCAACATATCTGGGCAGCTGGTCGTCGGTGAAGTCGATGCGGTCAAAACCGCGCTCGAGCAACAGCGCGGTTACATCAGACGGCGACAACGCGGACCGGCATGCGCCCATGTCTCGCTGTTTGGTGAACTCGCCGTAGTTGCTGACGGACACCCTGTGGCGCTGGCCGTCTCGGCAGGCAACCGCAACGTACGCGCCGCGCTGCGGCTTGATATTGATACGGCGATAGCCCCTGTCGCGCAGGATGCCCCTGGCCTGATCGATCGACACCGTCCGGCGGCAAGTGCCGATTTCGTTGCTCTCAATGACGCGCCCCTTTTGATCGAGTCGCACATGCACACGCCGGCCGTCCCGACAGGCCTCGACGTGGAGTTTGGACAGGCTGCGTTTGACGATTTTCAACTCGGAATGGCCACTGGCCCGCAGGATACGCTTGGCCTGAGCATCGGAGATGCCGAGCTGAATGGTGATCTGTGCCTGGGCATAGGCCAGTGACGGCAACGAGAGCATTGCAATAACGGCCACTACTATAGTTCTGGCTATAGTCGTCATGAATTATTTCCCCCTGTTGGTTCTTGCTGCGTTTGACGGGATATTACCTGAAGTGAATGGAAACGCATATGTGGCAAAACCGGTTTTTCTTTTGAGATGTTATCCGGGTTATGTTCCAATACATCTGACGGGTAACGCAAAGGAGCTTTTATGGCCGAGTTTGCTGGTACCGAAAGTCAGGTTTGTTTGCAAAAACGCCTGCGTGACCGCCAACCCTGGGTCGATGCAACACCAGGGGTGGCAAATGGAGGACGGCTCTTACATTTCGTCGAACCGGAAAGTGTCGGCTGGGACACAGTTCGCAAGCTGGCCGAAGAAGATGGACTGGTCGGATTTCCCGGTGTTGATGAGAAACAGGCGATCGCTGAGATCAATGCCCAGCTGGGCGCGGACTGGGAAACGCCGTTCTGGATGGCGTTTATTGGGGCGCCCGATGAAGTTCTGCCGGCTTGCGACCGGGTGATCGGCGATGTTGCGCTGCCGGACGGCTGGCGCATCGATGCATTCAAAGCGCCCGACGATGCTCAACTGTCGGCGATACAGGCGCTGAACACCCAGACCGGCGTGGCGCCTTATCCGGCCTATTACAGCCGCAGCGAGGCCGTGCCGGTGGTAACCGTGTGCATCAGCGATGCGGCAGGCGAACTGGTGGCAACCGCAGCGGCATCCAACCGCTATCATCCACAATGCAGGCTGGCTGGATGCACGTTCGCCGGCATGGTGTCGGTCGCGCCATCGCACCAGGGCAGGGGGCTCGGCAAACTGGTCAATGCGCTGATGCTGGCCAGGAGCCACGATCTATTCAGCTGGTCAATGATCAAAGAGCAGGTGTCGCCGGACAATGCAGTGTCTCAGGCGATGATCAGGGCCTGTGGACTTGCTCATTCAACAGGCTATGTGTCGATCGCCGCTGTGAAGTCCGGAGAGACCTTTACGCGCTGATCCGTTGGAACTTGCCGGCCTGCCGGCTATAAATCTTCTTTGACTGCGGTGTGCTCAACCGTTGATGCCGGCCAGAAAGTCTCCAAGGAGTTTTGCGCACTCTTTGGCATGGGAGGTGATCAGGAAATGGCTGGCGCCGCCAACGATGGCCGATCGGGCCCTGGGCACATGGGCTGCAAGGGCATTGGTGATCGTGACCATCTGGCGGTTCGCCAGCGCGCCGCGCACCAGCAGGACCGGCATGGACAAGGCGGCGTAGTCGGCGGCGGTTTTGTCGAACGCGTACGCGGTGCGCCAGTCAAGAACGTTGTTGTAGGTCTTGTCACGACAATATTGCAGGACGATCTCGGGCATCGATGCAAACGAACCGGCACCGCCCCAAAAATCGATGATCCGGCTGGCGGCGTCAGGCTCTCCGGCGAAATAGGCGGCCTCGAATGCATCGCTCATGGCACGGGTTTGGTCAAACAGAGCCGTGTCGGTCCCCTGCTTGATGAGGCCGAGCGGGTTGGCTTCGAAGGTCGTAATGCTCAAGATGTCCATCGTGCCGTTGAGCGCCGATGCCAGGGAAATCGCGCCGCCGAACGAGTGACCGACGAGGTGGAACGGTTCGCCGATCCGCTCAGCGACCGCCTCGAGAACTTTGAACTGATGCTCCATATCCAAGTCATCGTCAGTCCGCGTCTCGGCGGTGCCGCCGTAGCCGCAGATGCTGGTCGCGACAAAGCGATAGGTTTGCGGCAGCATCTTTTGCACACCGCGCCAGGCTGGCGGCGCGGCAAACGAGCCGGGCACGAACAGGACCGCCGGGCCGGTGCCGGTTTCGACAAAGTCAACGTGCTTGTGGTCGCTAACCATAATCAAACTGGTCCTCCAGGGGGTATTCGGACAGAACGACCGGGCCATCTGCCGTGATCCAAGCCGGTTGTTCCAGCTTGACGCCCTGTTGGCCGTCGACCTCGCCGACATAACTTTCGATACACACGATCATGTTTTCTTCCAGCATGCCGTCATAGGCGCCGGCGTCGGCATCTTCGGGATACCACAGGAACGGGTATTCGACGCCGAGCCCGCAGCCATGTCCGACATCGGCATAGCGGTTGGCAAGGTAGGCATCGGGCAGCTCATAGGCCTCAGCAGTGAAGTCGAGAAACTTTGTGCCGGGGCGCAGCAGGGCGATGTTCGTCTCCAGTTGTTCGCGGGAAATCTGATAAAGGTGCTTTTGCTCATTGGTCGGCTTGACATCACCCAGGATCCAGCTGCGCGAGATGTCGTCGTAGAACCCCATCGGGCCGATCAGATCAGTATCAAACGAGATCAGGTCACCTTCGGCCATCGGCCGGTCGGAGGTTTCCTGAAACCACGGATTGGTGCGCGGGCCCGAGGTCAACAGGCGGGTTTCCTGATATTCACCGCCGCGGCTGATGCTTTCACGCAACAGGATGGCGAGGGCCTCTTCCTCGCGCATGCCCGGGCGCAACTGGGCGCGCATGGCGGCAACGCTTGCATCGCAGCTTTCCAGCGAGCGTTTGAAAGCACGGATTTCCTCCAGGGACTTAATCGATCTGGCGTGCTCGAGGATCATCTTGCCGTCGACCAGTTCAAGGCCTTCTGCCTGCAACGCAAAGACCGTCGGCACATCAAGGCGATCGATGGCAAGGCGCCTGTTGCCGCCGCCATGGGTTTTGACCAGATCGGCAATCTCGCGGGCCCAGCGCCGGGCGATTTCGTCGGCGCGCGGGCCGGACACCAGATAATCGGCTGACAGGGAAGGGCGCACCTCGTCGATCACCTCAAGGCCCCTGGTCAGGTGCATGCCGGTCGCCAGTTCAAACAGGATGTTGGGACCTGTTGCGGCGGTGAACCCGTAGCGGCAAAAGTTGTGCATGGTCCAGACCTGCATGTTGCGGCTGCCGGTGACGTAGCGCAGGTTGATCGGATCAAGGGTAACCGCGGCTGCAACGTCGTTTTCCTCGAGCAGTTGTCTGACGCGGGCGAGGCGGTACCGGCGCACCGCTGCCTCATCGATGTCGCCGGTCCATTCGATGGTCATCATCCGGCCTTTTGCGGCGGGATCAGAACCAGCTTGCCGGTGTGGCCCTTGGACAGAAAGTCTTCCTGTGCCCGGGCGATATCCGACAGGGGATAGGTTCTGGCGATGACCGGGCGCACCTCGCCGGCCTCGATATAGGACACCAGATTTTCAAAGACGCCATCGTCCTGAAAGGTGCAGCCGTACAGCGTCAGGTCTTTCAGATAAAGCGTGCGGACGTCGATCTGGGCAATCGGGCCGGCGATGGCGCCAGCGGTGACGTATTTGCCGCCGCGGCGCAGCACATCAAGGAAGCTTGGCCATTGCTCGCCGGCAACCAGGTCGACGACGGCGTCCATGGATGCCTCGCCCAGTTCCTTCACAAGATCGGCATTGCGATCGACGGTTTCATCTGCGCCGATGGCTTTAACTTCTGGCGCTTTCCATGCAGAGCACATGGCAACGACCGTTGCGC
>JABDJG010000063.1 GCA_013002595.1 Hyphomicrobiales bacterium
TCTATGTCAGCCTAATCAACAAATGTGACTATTGCGTCGAGCACCATTTTAGCGGCCTGACGAGACTGGTCGGGGACGCTGGTCGCGCCGACGAGATGCGCCGCGCTCTGGAGGCCGGTACGCCGGCGGCAGCCTTCGATGACAGGCAGGCGGCGGGGCTCGACTACGCCCAGACACTGACGCGAGATCCAGCCAGGCTGACATCCAAACATATCGATGCCCTGCGCACGGCAGATTTCGACGACGGCGAGATCCTCGAAATCAATCAGGTCACGGCCTATTTCAACTATGCAAACCGCACCGTCCTGGGGCTCGGCATATCCACCGATGGTGACATCCTCGGCCTGTCGCCGGGCAACAGCGCAAACCCCGACGACTGGCAGCACGGCTAGAAGTTAACAGCCACCTGATAGAGTCCATCGACAACTTTAGCCATCCGCTGATAGTCGAGCGTCTCCGGTGTATCGCTTGGCTGGTGATAGTTGGGGTTTCGAAAAAACGCCGTGTCGGTCACCATGACGGCCGGCAGTTCGTGCTGCCAGAAACTCCAGTGATCTGACAGATCGATGCCCGGCACCAGCTCTGGGCCATTGATCGAATAGACCGGCAGATCCCCGCTCGACTGCATGAGTTTCTTCACCCGCGCCACCAATGACCGGTCAAACGACTGTCCGACAATCCCGATGAAATTGCCCCGGTCCGGATAAAACCACCTGAGCAGTCCGAGTGGATAGGATTGCGATCCCGGTGCATCGGCAAAGAACCCGATCATTTCAACGCTGATCATCAGTTTCACATCCGCGTTGTCAGCGGCAAGATTGTGGGCAAGAAAATATGAGCCCATGTTCGCCGTCTTGAAGTTGGGCAGCTCCTCCAGGGTGAATGCGACCAGGTCAAGCCGGTGTTTGAGCTCTGGTTTCGCCGCCTTGATCATCCGCGCCAGTTCAAGCACCCCGGCCACTGCGCTGGCGTTGTCATCGGCGCCTGGGTTGTTGTCGCCGTCGACATCGTAATGCCCGCCGATGATCAATCGCGGCGCCTCGCGCGGTCCGAACGAGCAGACGATATTATGGTAGTCGTTGCCACCGACATCGAAGGTTTCGCGGCTCGGCTGACAACCTGCCGCCTTGAATTCGGCCTCGACATAATCGGCCGCCGCATTGAGAGCTGTGACATTGTGAAAGGCACGCGATGGCTGGCTTGCTGCCAGAACCTCGACATGGCTCTTGAGCCGGTCCGCATCGGCTTTGGCGGACGCGGGCACAGGACTGGCAGTCAACAATACCGGATTTCTCAAAAACCTGTAGGTGCCGCCGTAGAGCATCAGGCATGCGGCGACAGCGGCCAAAATTAAAGACAGCATCTTGGACAACTCGTGAACTCCTGCGAATGGCCCATGCGGGATGTTAAGCAAGGTTTGAAGCCTGATAGATCAAAATATGGTGTCTTTGGTATAACTATGTTCAATTTTTGCACGTACCGTGCAAATGTTTTCAGCGATGTGATGTTTATAGTCGGTAGTTTGTCACCATGCATGATGTAAATTCTGGGAGATTCAGTAATATGAACGCAATGAACAAGGTCTTGATCGGCATTTTTTTGGCCGGAGTTTCGCTGTCTTCATCTCAAAGTCATGCTGGTCAGCTGCCCCAGCCGTCTGATGTTGCAAAGATCGCCCAGACCATGAAACTTCACCCGCTCCGGACCCGCGGTCAGGCGCTTGTGACCATCAGGGCGGACAAGATGTCGGTCAATCTGTCCATGTCCGCTGTTGCAGATACCATGGATGGGATCATCAATAGCCTCAAGCAGCGCCGTGATGAAATGTTCGGCAAGGTAGGGTCGGGAGCGCTCAACGTGATCGGCACCGAGATCAGTTCCCTGCGCATCAACAAACAGGGTGGCAACACACCGTCCTATCGCGGCGAAGTCCAGATGACGGTTGAGTTCACCGGCTTTGAAGACCCGCTCGATGCGGTTGCAGAACTCGCCGACGAAAAGGTCACCCGTGTCGGCAGCCTCAGGTATGGCTTCAGCAAGGAATTGCTCGAGGAGCAGGACCTGTGTGAGGTCGCCTTGACCGACGCGCGCAAACGGGCAGTCAAACAGGCCGAGGCGGCTGGTTTCAAGTTGGGCAGGTTGATCCAGCATCAATGCAATGACGGGCACATCAGGCATCGAGGCTACTCGTCAAAGGCGACGATGCAGGTCAATGTGTCCGTGTCGGCCACTTTTGAGCGCGAGAAGTAATACCAACGGCAGCAGCAGTTGTTGCTGTCGTAGCCATAAGCCTCAACTCGCCATCCAGCCACCATCGACCATCAGGTTTTCACCGGTGATATAGGTCGCCTCCGGGCTTGCCAGAAACAGGGCCGCTGATGCAACATCTTCCGGCTGGCCGAGCCGCGGCCACGGCGTGCGGCTGTGGGAATAGGCCTGCTGTGCAGCAGTTGGCACATGTCCGCCCATGTCGGTGAGGATCTTGCCCGGCGCCACGGCATTGCACACGATGCCGTCCTTGGCATAATCAGCAGCGATCTGCCGGGTCATATAGACGACGCCTGCTTTGCTGACGCCATAGGCGATGTGGTTCGGCGAAGCGATCATGCCGTGCTGTGATGAGATGTTGACGATACGTCCGCGCACCTCGCCGCGCGGTTCCTGTGTCAACATCTGCCGGGCGGCGGCCTTGCAGCCCATGAACACGCCCGTCAGGTTAACCGCAATGGTACGGTCCCAAACATCTTGCGTCGTCTCGGTCAGCCGGCCGCCGTCGCCAATTGCCGCGTTGTTGACGATGATATCAAGCCGGCCATTCCTTTTGACGACATGGCCGACGGCCGCTGACATGTTATCCCATTGCGAAACATCGGTGGTCAGAAAATCGGCCTCACCGCCCGCCTCACGGATGACATCCAGTGTCGGCGCACCGCCGCCACGTGGTTCGTTGGCAATATCGGCAAGCAAGACGTAGGCGCCTTCTGTTGCAAACAGTGTGGCGATGGCCCGCCCGATCCCCGAGGCAGCGCCGGTAACGATGGCAGTGTGACCATTGAGCCGTCCCATGCCGCGACATTAACAGCTTGCGGCACCTTTTCGCTACCATTGCCGCTACAGTCACGATAACTACGGGCATGACCGTGTCCATGTCCCCGGCGTCCGCCGATCCCAATGCAAATGCCAAGCGAAATGCACTGATTCTGTCGGTTGCGCTGGCGTTCAACGGTGCCGGTCCGCCGATCGCGATCGCGTTCGGCGGTCTGGCAGGCTTCTACATGCTCGGCGCCGACAAATCTTTGGCGACCGCGCCGGTCACCGGCTACAGTCTCGGTGTTGCGACTGCAACTTTGCCAGCCGCAATGCTGATGGGCCGCATTGGCAGAAGATACGGCTTCATGACAGGAGCGCTGGGCACGCTGTTCGGCATGGCGATCTGCGGCTGGGCGTTGACGATGCTGAATTTCTGGCTGTTTGCCATCGGCATGATGCTGATCGGTGTCGGCAATGCTTTTGTACATCAATACCGTTTTGCCGCTGCGGATCAGGGCAATGATGCCTTCAAACCCAAGGCCATATCCTGGGTGCTTGTCGGCGGTATAGGCGCTGCTATCATCGGGCCGCAATTGGCCATCGGGGCCAAGGATCTGATGTTGCCGGTTCAGTTTGCCGGTGCTTTTTTTGCCGGCATGGGTCTGCCGGTGATCGGTATTTTGATCCTGTCGTTTCTGAAGTTCGATGCGCCGATGAGCCGCGCGGAACAAAAGCTCGCCGGCACCGGCCGGCCGATCACTGAAATCATCACCCAGCCGCGTTTCATGGTTTCGGTACTGTGTGCTGTTGGTTCCTACGCGCTGATGTCTTTTGTTATGACCGGCGCACCGCTCGCCATGGTCGGCTGCGGCATCAGCATCGAGAATGCCACCCTTGGCATCCAGTGGCATGTCATTGCCATGTTCGCGCCGAGCTTTTTTACCGGCAATCTGATCGTTCGGTTCGGCAAGGAAAAGATTGTCATTGCCGGATTGCTCATCCTGGCCGCCTGCGCGAGCGTTGGGCTGCTCGGTCTTGAGTTGTGGAATTTTTGGCTGGGCCTTGTCTTGCTCGGCATCGGCTGGAACTTCGGCTTCATCGGCGCTACGACGATGCTGACCGAGACCTACCGGCCCGAAGAAAAATCCAAGGCCCAGGGTGCCAACGATTTCCTCCTGTTCGGCTGTGTTGCCTTTGCCTCCTTGATGTCCGGCCAGGTCCTGAATGCCTGGGGCTGGGATGCCGTCAACATGGTGGTCTTCCCGGTCGTGGCTGTCTGTTTGGTGTCGCTGTGCCTTCTCGTGTGGTCACAGCGCCGTAAACCGACACCCTGACAAAACTTTCATTATGCCATTGGCGGCGCGGTGCTTATAAACCGGTTCAACGGAGAACGGCTGCGGTATCGTCTGGATCGCAAGAAGATTGTGCCGTCGGGGAGCAAGTTCAATGTCGGATCCTGTTGAGGCTGACGGTTATAGTTTGCGCTCAATCGCCGTCCACTGGCTGACGGCGATTATTGTCGTTGCGCTGTTCTTCACGCACGAGGCCGCCCGTGGCAGCCTGGGCAATGTCATACACGTAAGCGGCGGCGCGATTGCCGGCGTGTTCCTGTTGTGGCGTGTCTGGCACCGAGCAAGACGCGGCTTGCCGCTCAGGCCGCACCAGCCGTTCATTATCGATGTGGCCTCGCTGATCGTCCTGTGGGGCTTTCTGGCAACGATTGTCGTCGTGGTCATCACCGGATATTTCCTGCCCTGGTCGCTGGGCCGGCAGTTCGATCTGTTTGGAATGATCTACATCCCGACGCCTATGGCAGCCAGCCAGCCGGTACATGAAGTCATTGAAGAGGCGCACGAAATTTCTGGCTACCTGTTCGTGCCGCTGCTCGCGCTTCACCTGCTCGGCGCAGCCAAACATGTCTTCATCGACAAGGATGGCATCGTACGGCGCATGTTCAAGCCGGCAAAAGCCGGCCGCTGACCGGGGCCGCCTCACCGCCTATCAGACGGCCGCACCGGATGCCACTGCTGCGGATATCAAGCATCTCCAGCGCCTCAAACAGCATAGCCTGATTGGAACTGACCACCGGCTTGCCCAGTTCAGCCTCCAGCCGATCTATCATCTCGATGCTGCGCATGTCTGTGCAGGACATTGCAATGGCCTCGGCGGTTGGATGATCGGCGCGCTTTCCGAGCGCGAATACCTCATCAGGCGTCAGTTCGCCCTGGCCATAGTTGCCGAGCGCCTTGCCGACATCGGCCACATTGACGGTCTCGATGCCGGCATCTGCAAGGAACGAGACAGCCTGCTCGTTGATCGCGCCGACATAGGGCGAGGCAAATCCGACGCAGGTGGCGCCCAACGACTTGAGCGCATGAACAAGCGCGCCCGCCGCAGTGATCGTTGCCGCGTCGGTAAATTCTTGAATGCGCACTGCCAGTTCGCGGTCGAAGGCAACGCCGTGGATGAGGGTGGCCGATGTGCAGCCGTACATGACGATATCCGGCTTCACGCCGGCAATCATCCGCAACGGTTCATCGATCGTTGCCGCGCCCATGCCGGCCATCTGCTTGTCGTCGGGGATCTCATCGGCGTCATAGCCGCCGAGCCGGGCGAAGTGGAACGAGATACCGTCCGGCCGCACCATCGTGAGATCGGGCTCCAGGTTGGTGTTGGTGAATGGCACCAACACGCCGATGCGGGCGCGCCCGCGCGATGCAGTGATCATGTGTTGTTTCCTTCCTTCAGCCAATCGCCAAGCAGACCGGCCACCGCGTCCATGTCTTTGGCGTCGCCAATCGTTGCCCTGAGGCAGTCCGGCAGAGCATACAAACCCATCCCCCGCAGCACGTAGCCTTCAGCCCTCAGCATGCGATCGGCCCGCCCGGCTGCCTCGGCGCTGGCAAAACGGATCAGCGCGAAATTCGTGTGGCTTTCGGGAACGTCGAAACCGAGATCCCGCAATTGAGCCACGAAGCGTTGGCGCCGTCGGGACGTCTCATTACATACGCCGCGCATATAGGCCTGATCGCGCATGGCTGCCGCCGCAGCTGCCTCGGCTGCAACGCTCACCGTATTGCCGCCCAGCAATTTTAGCATTTCACGCCTGAGGGCGGCAGGATAGATGCCCCAGCCAACCCGCATGCCGGCCAGGGCATAGACCTTCGAAAATGTTCTAAGGACCACGGTATTGCCGCGCTCGGTCAGCTCGAACGTACGTTCGGCCGGTTGATCGGTGAATTCGCCGTAGGCTTCATCGATCAGCAAAAGGACATCATCATCCAGACTGTCGCGCAGCCGCACGATTTCGCTGTAGGGTATCCGTGTGCCGGTCGGATTGCCCGGATTGACCAGGCAGACGATGCGGGTGGCGGGCTGAACGGCCGCCAGCAGCGCATCAATCGAGACGGTGAAGTCCACTTCAGGGGCGGCAGCGTACTCCGCCCCGGCCGCCAATGCCGCCACGCGCAGGAAGGCGTACGAATATTGGCTCGCCAGAACCCGATCGCCGGGCCCCGCAAAGCACCGCATGGTGGTCTCGATCAGGGCCATCGAGCCGCCGCTGCATAAGATGTCCTCACGGTTCAGATCATGAACCTCGGCGATGGCATCCCGCAGGTCGCTCCAACCTTCGGCGGCATAGAGTTGGCCGCTTGCCAGGGCCTTCGAGCCTGCTGCGATAGCGTTCGGGCTTGGCGGCAACGCACTCTCGTTAAGCGCCAGCGAGATCAGCCGTTTCCCGGCCGGTGCGCTGACATCGGGCAGCGCATAGGCATCCATCGCAGCGACATGGGGTCTGGCACGGATCACGTTTCGGTCCTTTCCGTATCATGACCGTAGGCGTCTTTGGCAGACTGGACGCTGATAAGGCCCTCGGCAACATCATTTTCGACAATTGGCCGCGCCCGGTCCTTGGGATCGCCGTAACCACCACCGCCCGGTGTGTCAAACAACAAAACCTCTCCCGGCTCTACGCGAACCTCGCCCTTGCCGGGCAGATCCGGCCCATCGCCGATGCGGATACGGCCCGGTGCGCCGTTCTGACCGCCATCACGCCCGCGGGCCGGATATTTGATGCGCTCGACCGAAAACAGCACCATGAAGGGCTCATTTCTCGCCGAGGTGACTTCTATGCGCTGGCCAAGCCCGCCACGATAGCGTCCCGGCCCGCCACTATCGGGGATCAGCTCGCGCCTGGTCACCAGGATCGGTATGACGCTTTCGGTGATCTCCACCTGGCTGCCCCACACGCCGCTCGGGAACGCCGTTGCCGACAGGCCGTCCTTGGTTGGCCGTGCGCCGGTGCCGCCATTGTGCGCCAGTTCGAGCGCAAACACCTCGCCGCCTTTTTGCGCAACCTCAGGAGCGCTTCGAAGCGGCAGATCGTACATGCATGAGGCGCCTTCCGCCGGCACCTTGCCGGGCAGCGCCTGATGCAGGCAGCCGTAGACCAGGTCGGGTGTCAGCTGGCCAAGTGTATGGCGCATCGCAACCGGCGCCGGATGCTGGGCATTGAGAATGCAGCCTTTTGGCCCGGAAACGGTAAATGCCCCCAGCGAGCCGGCATTATTGGGGATTTCCGGTCCGATGATGCAGCGCAGCGCAAACACCGAATAGGCCGTTGCATAGTTGAGCGGCACGTTGATGCCCTTGAGCGATGTCCCCGACGTACCGGCGAAATCGAGAAGAACACCGTCCGGCGCCACTGTCAGCGTTGCATGCAACTCGATCTCCTTTTCATAGCCGTCCATGACGAGCTTGCTGCGGTAGGTGCCGGCCGGCACCTCGGCAATTGCTGCCAGCGTGCCGCGCCGCGATGTCTCGATGATGTGCTCGGCCAGCGGGTCGAGGTGATCGAGGCCGAACTCGCTCATCATCTCAACCAGCCGCTTGGCGCCGAATTCACAACACGCAACCAGTGCATAGGTGTCGCCGTCATTGGCAATCGGCTCGCGCGAGTTGGCCTTGATGATCTCCATCAGCAGCATGTTCATTTCGCCGCGCTCCACCAGCTTGCACGGCGGGATCAGCAAACCTTCATCGAACACATCAGAGCCCTCCGGCCCCATGCCCTGACCGCCGAGATCAACCAGGTGCGAGGTGCACGAGGTAAATCCGACCACCTGATCGTTATGGAATACCGGCATCATCAGCAAGAAATCGTTCAGGTGCCCCGCCGCGATCCATGGGTCGTTGGTCAGATAGACATCGCCCGGCTTCATCTCCTGCAAGGTGAAATGGTTGCGCATGGTCTTGACCGCTTCGGCCATCGTATTGATGTGCCCCGGCGTGCCGGTCACCGCCTGCGCCAGCATACGCCCCTGCAAATCGAAGATGCCGGCCGAGATATCACCGCATTCGCGAACGATCGGGCTGAATGCGCAGCGGATCAGGGTCTGGGCCTGTTCCTCGACGACGGCCAGCAGCCGGTTCCACATAACCTGAAGCTTGGTGGGGCTAAAGTCGCTCATGTGCATTTCTCCTTTGTCCAGGTCAGCAGCAGGCTGCCATCGCTCTGCACAGCCGCGATATAGTCCGCGCTGACCAGCGTCGTCGTCTGGGCCTCGGTGATGAGCGCCGGACCAGCAATCGTGTCGCCCGGCGACAGTCGGGTGCGATCGTACAGGCCGGCTTCGACTGGCTCGCCGGTGACATCGCACGTGATGAACCGGGACGTTTCGCGAACCGGCTCCCGGGTTTCTTGAACAGCTGCAAGCCGGGTTGCCGGTTCGGGCACCGTCGATACCCGTACCGACCAATTGAGAATTTCGATTACCATGCCCGGCACTGCCCGCGAGAACTGCCGACTGTATTCGGCCTCGAAGTCGGCCGTCATCCGGGCAACTTCGCTGGCTGTCAGTAGCCGGTCGGGGATTGCAATCTCGATTTCATGACCCTGGCCCGAATAGCGCATGAAGGCCTTGCGCTGGCACTCGGTTGCGGCATTGGGCGCTGCCTGCGCGACGATGCCGGTTGCATCGGCAATCAGGGCATCGAACAGGCGGTTCACCGCATCCGCATCGAAATCGGCCAGCGTTGCATAAAGGCTGCGCACGATTTCAAAGGATATCGGTGCATCGAGAAATCCGATTGCTGATCCAACGCCAGGCGCATTGGGAACGATGATCTCGCCAACACCGGCCCGCCGCGCCACCCGCGTTGCATGTAAGGGCCCGTTGCCGCCGAACGCAATCATGGTACGTGCAGCAAGGTCCTTGCCGGATTCCACTGCATGCATGCGGGCCGCATTCGCCATGTTCTCATCGACGATGTCGCTGACCCCGACCGCTGCGCCGCGGGCATCAAGCGACAATGCGCCGCCGATCTTGTCTTCAAGCACGGTGTGTGCGGCAGCTTCATCGACACTCAGCCGGCCTTCAGCGAAGCGCACGGGCTCGATCAGCCCCAGAACCACATCGGCGTCGGTGACCGTCGGCTCATTGCCGCCCCGCCCGAACGCGGCGGGGCCCGGCTCGCTGCCGGCGCTTTGCGGCCCGACGGCCAGACGCCCGAGCCCATCGACACTGGCGATTGAGCCGCCGCCGGCGCCGATCTCGATCATCTCGATCACCGGGATGCGCACCGGCATGCCACTGCCCTTGATGAACCGGTCGGCGCGCGAGATTTCAAAACTGCGCGATGTCTGCGGCTCATAGTTGTCGATCAGGCACAATTTCGCGGTCGTCCCGCCCATGTCGAATGACAGCACATTGCTGGCGCCGGCCCGTTCCGCCACCCGGGCTGCAAGTATCGCTCCGCCTGCCGGCCCGGATTCGACCAGTCTGATCGGATAGCGTGTTGCCGTCTCAAGGGTTGTCATTCCGCCGCTCGCCGTCATCATCAAGATCGGGCACGAAAGGCCGTCTGCTGCAAACCTGTCCGCAAAGTCGGTCAGATAGCTCGACATCAGCGGCTGCACATAGGCATTGGCGATTGTCGTGCACAGCCGGTCGAACTCGCGCGCTTCGGGGCTCACCTCGCATGACAGCGAGACCGCCAGGTCAGGCTGGTGCTCCAGCAGCACGTCGCGCAGCCGCAATTCATGCGCCGGATTGGCGTAAGCATGCAGCAAACACACAGCCACCGCCTCGGCCGAGCAGCCTTCAAGTTCGTCTGCCAATACGGCAACCGCCGTTTCATCCAGCGGTGTCAGCACGTCACCGCGCACCGACAACCGCTCGGGCACCGTAAAACTGCGTGCCCGCGGCACGATCAGATCCGGCTTATCAAGGTTGATGTCATACTGGCTGTAGCGGCGCTCGTAGGCGATCTCGAGAATGTCTCGAAAGCCCTGCGTGGTGATCGAGGCCACTGTTGCGCCGCGCCGTTCGATCAGTGCGTTGGTCGCCAGCGTCGTGCCGTGAATGAAGCCGGTGACCTCGCTTAAGCCAACCGCCGCCTCGACCATCGTCAGCTTGACCGCCGAGAACGCCCCGTCTGTCGGGTTGTCATGGGTGGTCAGCGTCTTGGCCGTGGCGAGAACTTCATCATCGCCCGCAAGCAGCACCGCATCGGTGAATGTGCCGCCGATATCGACGGCGATCCGCAAGTTCTGTGTCATGTATAATTAAATCTGAAGCGGTTGAACCAAAAGTCCCGATCAATCAGGCGCGCCGCTGCACGCCCGTGTCAGGTGGTCCAGGCCACCAGGTCGGTCCTGGTCGCGCGGCGCCCGTTGCGCCGGTCTGTGACTTGATCGCTCATGTCTACCCCGTCAGATGATCCGAGATTGATCTTCACGCAGGTCCAAGTCAAGACTGAAAATGCACCTCAAAACCGGCGTGGCAGATAGCTCGACAGATAGGCCATCAACAGTGCGACGCAACCGGCGGCAATGAAGACGGCATTGAGGGGGAAGGCGATCAGCACAATGGCGAACAGCGCTGGTACCAGCAAGGACGTGGCGTACCGGAACGTCATGAACACAGACGTCATCTCGCCGCGCTCGTGCGGATGCACCGCGCGCAGGAACGGCACATTGCCGGCACCATCGATGATCGTTGCAGTGAATGCGGCGCACCACATCAGCCCCATGGCGACCCACGGTTGCGGCGCCATCAGTCCCGCAGCCAGGGTGAAGGCGCCGTTGACGGCAAAACTGATCATGAGCAATCGCCGGATGCCGTATTTGACACCAAGTCTGCCCCAGTAGCGCACCAACAGCATCGGCGCGACACCGAGCGAGACAAGCGCGCCGCCGATTTCCGGGCTCAGTCCGGATTGCGCCACGAAGATCGGTGAGTAGACGAAGTACATCAGCCACCATCCGTTTCGGCCGACGGCCAGGACCCAGGCCAGCACCAGCCGCGGCTGTGCCATAAACCGTGGCAGAAACCGGAACGGGTTCGGCGGCGGACCGCTCGCCGGCTGGATTGCGTCGTCCTCGCTCAGCCGTTGATGCCAGAAGTAGATCGCCAGCAGCACCGCAAAACCGACGACGACAAAAAAGGTACTGTTGGGGTGCGCGTTGTGGTGCAGCCACACGCCCAGCCACGGGCAAACGGCAAAAGCGGTGCCGGAAAACAGCAGCCGTTTGGGTTCGAAATGGTTCAGTTCCTTGCGCGGTATGTGATCGAGCAGATAAAGATTGATGGTCAATTCGAGAAATGCAGTGGCCATCACCTGACCGGACAGGCCGATAACCAGCCCGACCAGATTGGCCTGCGCCAGCGCAAACCCGCCGACCACATAACACAACGCGCCCGCGGTCAGCACCCACCGGCGCGCCAAAGTGTGCAGCAGCATCGGCAGCGTCAGGCCGATCAACAACCCGACGGCATTCAAGACCAGATAGAGAAGGGTGACGAGCTGCGCATCGCCAAGATACTGATAGGCCAGCAGCGGCACCACCGTCGCCAGCAGTGCCCGGCAGATACCCTCAAGCGTAAACAGCCCGACAAACGTGTTCGCCTTGGCCGGCTCCACGTTGCGCAAAAGGATGGGATAGTGAATACGCCGCATGTCGCCCCGCCAGATTGAAGGAGCTCAGACTAGATCATGTTTGAGAGATCGTGAACAGTGCTCTGCACTAGGGTCCGCACTCAATAAACCCAGTAACCAGAAAGGGTTCATTTCAAGTCCTTTTTCACAAGGGTCAGCACTTTTATGCAAGCACGGTACAGCAGCCGGATCACGATCTTGTTGTCAAAGATTGTTCCCCACAACAATTGTTCGAAATCCGGCAACCTGGCTTTTGTTTGAATGAACGGCAGCCAGGGTTGTTTTTCGGTCACAACATACGTGTTGATCGGCGCGTTGGTCTCGACATCAGACAATCGGGCGGTAACAGTGACCTTCGGTCGCCATGCGAGCGGAATTGCATATTCGTCAAGCTGTACCACCTCGGCGCCGCCTGCCTGATGATGTGTGACGATCACATCCAGCACCCGATCATCGTCCAGCGGGTCGTCCCTGGCGGTAAGAAGCGGCATAGAAAACAGATGTTTGAGTGCCGACTGCAGGTTCGTGTCGAGCTCGATCACTGAGCCGGCGACGATCTCTTCAAAATGACGTTTTACATCGGTACGTGGCAACACGGCCGCTACCCCAAGAAATACTCTCGGTTTTCTGCCGAAAAGCAGCCGTTTTATCCACGTGATCAAATCTATCTCTGACGATCCTTGAGCAGTTTATAGAACAGTCCTCATGATTATCTGGTGGACAGTGCGGAGTTATCAATAGCACCAGGCACCTATGCTTAGCGGCAGCTGGTTGACTGGTACGTTGGGCACACATAAGCTGTGGGTCATGTAGAGACGCATTGCCAGAAATTGCGAACGTGTCCGGGCCATTTGAACGCTCGCCCGGCAATGGCGCGCGCTAAATTCTCCTTACATCATCGATTAGCTGCCGGAGAGCTCGCGCCGCAAACCTGCTGTATAATCAAGGAATCAATCGAAATGACCTTTCCTCTTTGGAAACTCAGCGCCAGCGATCTGGCGCGCGCCATTCGAGACAAGAAGGTCTCGAGTGTTGAAGCCATCGAAGCCCATCTGAACCGGATCGAGGCGGTCAATGCCGGCCTCAACGCCGTCGTCGCGAACTTGGCAGAAGCCGCGCTTGACGCTGCACATTTAGCCGATGAGCAGATCGCATCGGGTGCCGACACCGGCCCCCTGCACGGCGTCCCGTTCACGATCAAGGACGTCTTCGATCTCGCAGTTACGGCAACGACCATGGGCATCGTCGATCTGAAAGACAAAATGCCGGCGACCGACGCACCCGTTATCGCCCATCTCAAACGGGCCGGCGCCATCCCCATCGCGCGCACCAATGTGCCTGACTTT
This sequence comes from Hyphomicrobiales bacterium, assembly GCA_013002595.1. Classification (GTDB taxonomy): domain Bacteria; phylum Pseudomonadota; class Alphaproteobacteria; order Rhizobiales; family Aestuariivirgaceae; genus JABDJG01. The sequence goes on from JABDJG010000063.1 coordinate 13,317, forward strand.
GGTGTGCGCTGGCACACCGACAATGACCTTCATGGCGCGACACTCAATCCGTGGGACGCGGCAAGGACACCGGGCGGTTCCAGTGGTGGTGAGGCCGTGGCGATCGCCACCGGCATGTCGCCTTTGGGCATCGGTGGTGACATGGGAGGCTCGTTGAGGTTCCCGGCACAATGTTGCGGCATCGTTGCCCTGAAACCGGGATTTGGCCGGATTTCGCGCACCATCACATCGAACTTTGACGACCCGCCGATGTTCTACGAACAGGTTGCCTGCGTTAATGGACCTATGGCCCGCCATGTCGGCGACTTGCGCCTCGCCCTTGATGTCCTGGGTGCACCAGACCCCAATGACCCGTGCTGGACGCCAGCACCTCGCAATAGCGGTTGCGCGCAATCACCGGTGCGCGTCGCCGTAACCACTGATCCCGGCGGCGATGGATGCTGCCCGATCATCAGTGCAGCGATCTCCAAGGCCGCAGCAATATTGAGCGATGCCGGCTATATGGTTGAAGAAACCAGCCCGCCATGCCTTGATGAAACCACCAGCATCATTGAGCGGATCGCCAATGCCGAAACGCAAAGCTATCTGCCGGACATGCTCCCCATGATGTCCAAAGCGGCAGGTGCCTATCTGCAAGGGTTGGTCGAGGATACGGAAAGTGACTTGCCCTCATACATGAACGCCATTGCTGCCCGGCACCGGATTGCAGCCGAATGGCGAGCCTTCATGCAGGAATTTGTGCTGATCCTGGGGCCGGTTTCCTCGATGCCGCCGTTTGAAGTCGGTTACGATCTGGCCGGCAAAGAGCACCTGCAGAAATTTGTTCGATCGATGACGCTGACTGAAGCCTGCAATCTGCTTGGTCTGCCCAGTGTCACACTTCCGGTCATGGTGACAAATGGCCTGCCGCAAGGCGTTCAGCTGATCGCTGGCCGTTTCGCGGAGTATCTATGTCTCGATGCTGCCGAGGTGATCGAGGCCGCCGCCGGTGTGTTTACACCGATCGAACCTTGCATTCAGGACCAATATTGAGCAATTTAGCGGCAAGCCCTCAAAGGGGGTTTTTTAGTGCAATGTCACTTGTAAAAGGGAGAAGTGAAATGAAAAAGCTGCTTATCGCACTGGCAGCCTCAACGATGCTGGCCACCACGGCCATGGCTGCAGATGTCAAGATCGGCGTGATCCTCGGGTTTACCGGACCGATTGAAAGTCTGACGCCGGATATGGCGGCTGGCGCTGAACTGGCGATGAAGGAAGTGTCCGATGCCGGCGGCATCTTGGACGGCTCGAAAGTCGTCTCGGTGCGCGGCGACAGCACGTGTACCGATTCAGCTGCGGCCCAGGCTGCCGCAGAGCGCCTGATCACCTCTGACAAGGTCAGCGCCATCATGGGCGCCGACTGCTCTGGCGTCACTACTGCCATCCTGCAGAACGTTGCCATGGCCAATGGGGTTGTGATGATCTCGCCATCGGCGACCTCGCCGGCGCTGTCGGATCTGGAAGACAACGGTCTGTTCTTCCGCACATCGCCGTCCGATGCCCGCCAGGGCCAGGTGCTGCGCGACATCCTCAACGAAAAGGGCGTCAAATCGGCCGCACTGACCTACACCAACAATGACTATGGCAAGGGTCTGGCCGACAGCATCAAGTCCAACTTCGAAGCTGCCGGTGGCAAGATCACCATCTCCGCTGCCCATGAAGACGGCAAGGGTGACTACAGCGCTGAAGTTGCCGCGTTGGCCCAGGCCGGCGGTGACGTTCTTATCGTGGCCGGTTATCTCGACCAGGGCGGCAAGGGCATCATCCAGGGCGCTCTCGACAGTGGCGCTTTTGAAACCTTCGTGCTGCCCGACGGCATGATCGGCGATGCACTTCCGATCGCCATCGGCGACGGCCTCAACGGCTCATACGGCACCGTACCGGGCACCGACAGCCCTGGCGCAGCCAAGTTTGGCGAGATGGCCAAGTCTGCCGGCTTCAAGTCCGGTCCATTCGCTGCTGAGTCCTATGATGCAGCTGCCCTGATCATGCTGGCGATGCAGGCTGCCGGATCGTCCGACAGCGGCAAGTTCAAGGACAAGGTATCGATGGTCGCCAACGCTCCGGGTGAAAAGATCTTCCCCGGCGAATTGGCCAAGGGACTGAAGATCCTCAAGGAGGGCGGCGATATCGACTATGTCGGCGCCTCGGCTGTTGAGCTGATCGGTGCCGGTGAGAGCGCCGGTAACTATCGCGAAATCCTGGTCAAAGGTGGCAAGAACACCACTGCCAGGTATCGCTAGACAGAACGTTGAGCCCGGGTTTAGAGCACGATCGGGTCAGATTGTATCAATCTGACCCGTGAATCGTCCTCTAGATAATGACGACGGTCAGTTTTTCTGGTTTTGATGTTTCCATCAAAACCAGAACTGATCTAGATCCGGGCTCATTGCTTTCTCCGGGCTTGGGGTAGGGGACCGGTGATAACAGTCGAAAACATCCACATGCACTTCGGCGGACTGCGCGCCGTCGACGGTGTGTCGTTGACCGTGGCTGACGGATCGATCACCGGTCTGATCGGCCCCAATGGCGCCGGCAAGACCACGTTG
>JABDJG010000074.1 GCA_013002595.1 Hyphomicrobiales bacterium
CCCAGTTGACAGCACCTGATTCAACCTGCGTCTTCACTTCGCCGAGACCGCCATTGTAGTTTTCCCAATGGATCTTCTTGCCGGTCTTGGCTTCCCATGGTGCACCATAGGCCTTTTGCTGTGATGCGGTGTAAGCACCACCCCAAGAGGTTACGGTGAGATCAGCAGCACTTGCAGCACCAATGCCACCGACGCTGATGGCAAGAATGCTGACGGTTCCCAGTGCAACTAGTTTGGAATGTATGTTCATTATGACTTCCTCCTTCGGTTGATTGAGCACACACCGGAACGAGAGTGCGCCTAAAATGGTTCGGATTGCCTTCGACAAGAAGGCCGTTGCATCCATTTTTCTTTGTACAGGGTCAACGCAGGTTCATCGAACTCCAGCTGCCAGCATCCTTCCGGCTTATCGCCGTATTGAAAGCACATCGCGACGCTGCCGACCTGCAATTTACCGGAATGGCCCTTGGTCACGCTGTCAGGTGAACCATCCTGGGTCTTGCGAACTTTGTGACATCCTCCCCGGGTCAAATTCGTCATTGGTATTACGTGCTAGGCACCGAAGCTACATTCGCATAGAATTTTTGTTATCACAAGTGTATAGATAACACACCATATCTAACGAACTTTTGCATATAACTGATTGTTTATAATGAAAAATTATAAATTTAGTATCATGTGATATCAAAAATATATATGGACTGAATTTGAATAATCCTCATTGCCAGATGCAATCTCACGGCGCACAATGGGCGCTGCGCACGCCATCGATTGCCAGCAAAACGCAAAGAGACTTGTCAATGTTCATCGCGAACACCGTTACCAAGGTTACCCGGCAGACGACCGAGCCTCTACGCGATCAAATCTTGCAGCGCTGCCGGTTGATGTTGATGGGCGGACATATTGTACCTGGCCAGAAACTGCCACTGCGCCCCTTGGCCGAGGAATTTGAAACCAGCCTGATGCCGGTCCGCGATGCCCTCAACAGGCTGGTGGCGGACGGTGCGCTCGAAATGTCGAACAGCCGCACCATCAGAGTGCCGGACATGAGCGATGAACGGTTGCTGGAGCTACACGAAATCCGCCGCTCGCTCGAAGGGCTCGCGGCAGAATATGCAGCGCCACTGCTGTCTAATGCAGCCATCAGCCGTCTGGAACAACTGATCGACGACATGGAAACAGCACTACGCTCTGGTGACTACGACACCTACATTTCAAGCCACTACAGTTTCCACTTCACAATTTATACCGCCGCTGGCCGGCCGACCTTGCTCGGCATGATCGATGTGTTGTGGTTGCAGGTCGGCCCATGGTTCCGCCAAGGCATCGAACGGGCAAACAGCACGGATGGCAAACCAAACGCCGGTCACAAGCGCATTGTTGCAGCCCTCAGAGCCCGCGATCCGGTTGCCACCCGGGCAAGTGTCGAGCATGACGTCTTTGCCAACATTGAGTACATCCGCAAGGGTGAGTTTCCTCTCGCCGGATAGTTATCTGTATCGCTTGACCGGTTCCGCCGCCGCAGCAGTCCTTTCGCTATTGCTGCCGGCGACCAGCGCACTTCCTTTTGCCGCCGGATTCGGTCATCATCCCTGCCAACAAATTCGCCGACAAGCTCGATATCCGAAATCACAGGTAGCAGCCCATGCCGACTTACGACTGTACAATTAAGGACGCACAAATCTTCGACGGCGCGGGCGGCGAACCATCCAGTGCCGATATCGCCATCAAGGACGGCAGAATTGCCCGCATCGGTGACGTTCCGGCGCGATCGGCCGGCCAAGAAATTTCGGCCACGGGCCTGGCCATCGCGCCGGGCTTCATCGACGTCCACACCCACGACGACCGCGCCCTGATCGATACCGCCATGTCGCCCAAGACCTCGCAAGGCGTCACCACCGTCGTTGCCGGCAACTGCGGCGTCTCGCTGGCCCCACTCACCCTTGATCGCCCACCGCCACCGCCGCTCGACCTGATCGGCAACCAGCAGCAATACGCCTACCCGACGTTCGCCGACTATATCGACAAGGTGAACGATGGTGGCACCGCGGTGAATGCCGCCTGCCTGTGTGGCCATTCAACACTGCGCACCGGCGCCATGGACAGCCTCGACCGCCCGGCCACCAAAGGTGAAATCTCGCTGATGAAGGAAGGCCTGAAGGAAGCCCTCAACGCCGGCGCCATCGGCTTTTCGACCGGCCTTGACTATGCTCCGGCCAAGCAGGCGCCGCGCGAGGAGGTCGAAGAACTGGCTGCCTTGTGCAAGAGCCATGGCGCGATCCATACGACCCATATGCGAGATGAAGGCGAGCACATGATCGAGGCGCTCGATGAGGCCTTCACCATCGGCCGCACTGCCGGCATCCCGGTGCTGATATCCCATTTCAAGTGCTCCGGCGTTGCCAACTGGGGCCGCTCTGCCGAAATGCTGGCATACTTCGATGCCGCCGGCGACAAACAGGACATCAGCCTCGATGCCTACCCGTACGCAGCCTCCTCAACGGTCCTCAAACCGGACTTTATCTCCGAAGCAAAGCGCGTCATGATCACCTGGTCGACCCCGCATCCCGAAATGGGCGGGCGTGATCTGGACGACATTGCACAAGATTGGGGCACGAGCCTGCTGAAGGCCGCCGAGCGCCTGCAACCGGCCGGTGCTGTCTATTTCGCCATGGATGAAGACGACGTCCAGCGCATCCTCAGCTACCCGCGCACCATGATCGGTTCCGACGGCCTGCCGCACGATGCCCACCCGCACCCGCGCCTGTGGGGCACCTTCCCACGGGTGCTTGGCCATTACGCCCGCGATGTCGGCCTGTTCCCGCTCAAAGAAGCCATCCGTCGCATGACCACTCTGCCGGCCGCCCGGTTTGGATTAAAGGACCGCGGCACGATTGCCGAAGGCGCCCATGCCGATCTTGTTCTGTTCGATCCCGCCACCATCTGCGATACGGCAACTTTCGATGATCCCATGCAGCCGGCAACCGGTATCCACACGGTCTGGGTCAATGGCAACCCGGTCTGGGCGGGCGGCAAATCGACCGGCAGCCGTCCGGGAACTATATTGAGGCCACAAGCAGCATGAATGCCCGCGCTACAGTCTGCGGCCTTTGCCTGTTGATCCTGTCCTGGGCGGCGCCGGCAGCCGCGCAAACAATTGCCGGCGATGATACCCCGCTGCGCTTTGGCCGCGTCGAGTATCAGGGCAAGGTGCACTACGGGTTTCTGGCGGTTGGCGGTGTTCACCTGCTCACCGGCAGCTTCTTTGACGCCACGACGGAACATTCCGGCAAGATCGCGCCGATTGACGAGGTCAAGATCCTTGCCCCGGTTGTACCGACCAAGGTGATCGGCGTTGCCTTCAACTACAGGGGTGCACCGGCACCCAAGCACGACGGCATGGCGTTCTTTGCCAAGCTGCCGAGCGCCGTCATTGGTCCCGATGCTGAAATCGTTCCGCCGCCCGGCTCAACCGAACTGCACTACGAAGGTGAACTGGTGATTGTCATGGGGCTCACCACCAGGAACGTTTCTGAAAAGGATGCACTCAAGCACGTTTACGGCATCACCGCAGGCAATGACATTACCGAACACGGTTACGGCAGATCGCCATTTGTCATGCTCAAGGCCAAGGGCGCAGATACCTTGAGCCCGCTTGGACCGTGGATCGTGCCCGGCCTCGACTACGACAACCTGGAGCTTCAGACAAAGGTCAACGGCAAGGTCGTGCAGAAAGCATCGACCAGCCAGATGAAACGCTCATGTGCAAAGATCATCGCCGAGCTGTCGCGCTACATGACCCTTGAGCCCGGTGATCTCATCTACACCGGCACGCCCGGCAAGACCGCCCCGCTAAAACCAGGCGATGTCGTCGAAGTGCGAATCGAGGGCGTCGGCACCCTGAAAAATACCGTTGCGAAACAGCAATGAACTTCATGTTTGTAGCACCAACGACACATCCGCAGCTAAAACGGGCAGCCAGCAAATTGTCGACAGGTTCGTGATCACCCGGCGCGCACCACCTGCCGGAATAGTTCATTGTAAACCCGGCTCTATGGGTTGATAATCACAGCCAGCTAAAAAAGTAACAATGTGGGCTCAACCCGCAGCGAACTATCAGAATTTTGCCAAGCCCAGGGAGGAAAACAATGAGCGATAAGGCAATTACGACGGCTAACCAACCAACACGCCGCAAATTCCTGAAAACAGCCGGTATTGCCGGTGGTGCAGCCGTTGCCGGTGTAGCAGCGCCAAGCATTGCCCGCGCTGAACCTGTTGTATTGAAGATGCAGGCTGCCTGGGGCGGCGGCATTTTCCTTGAAAATGCAAAATCCTATGTCGACCGCGTTCACGCGATGGCCGGCAAGGACCTCAAGATCGATCTTCTGGCCGTGAACTCGGTCGTCAAGACCAGCCAGATGCAGGATGCCGTTCATCGCGGCGTTCTCGATGCAGCGCACTATGTGCCGGCTTACTGGTACTCCAAGTCCAAGACCGCTTCGCTGTTCGGCACCGGCCCGTGTTTTGGCTGGTCGAGCCAGGAAGTGCTCGGCTGGATCCACTACGGTGGCGGTCAGGCTCTGTTCGATGAACTGATGGCCAGCCTCGGCCTCAACGTGGTCAGCTTCTTTAACAGCCCGATGCCGGCCCAGCCGCTCGGCTGGTTCAAGGAGCAGATCAAAGATGCTTCGCAGATGAACGGGTTGAAATACCGCACCGTTGGTCTGGCCGCTGACGTCCTGCTCGAAATGGGCATGTCGGTTGTTCAGCTGCCAGGCGGCGAAATCCAGCCAGCCATGAAGTCCGGCCTCATCGATGCCGCCGAATTCAACAATCCGACCTCGGATCGTGACTTCGGTATGCAGGATGTTTCCAAGCACTATCACCTGGCCAGCTTCCACCAGTCGCAGGAATTCTTCGAATGCACCTTCAACAAGGGCAAATACGAGAGCCTGCCGGATGAACTGCAGGCCATTTTGAAGCATGCTTCGGAAGCTGAGAATTCCAACTTCTACTGGCACAACACCAAGCGCTACGCCGAAGATCTGGAAAAACTCAAGAGCCAGGGCGTCAACGTTTACCGCACGCCGGACTCGGTCATGGCCGAGCAACTCAAGGCCTGGGACACGGTGGTTGACCGGATTTCCGGTGAAGACGCGTTCTTCAAGAAGGTCATCGATTCACAAAAGGCGTACGCCAAAGAAGTGATGAACTACCTGAATCTCAACCAGCCTGACTACAAGCTGGCCTACAAGCACTACTTCGGCTAGTCGCTTGCTGACGTTGTACTGAAACGATTACGCCGGGGGCCAATCTGTTTGGCCCCCGGATATTGCTGATGAGGGAAGCCTGGGGAGGCAATCGTGGTTTCACTAATCCATGCTATCGAGAGCTTGAGCATTTGGGTCGGCCGGGCCTTTGGCTGGTGCATACTCATTCTAACCTTTTCGGTATCCTATGAAGTCTTCGTGCGTTACGCACTGAACGCGCCCACCGTGTGGGCGTTCGACATGATGGTGCAGATGTACGGCGCCCTGTTCCTGATGGCCGGGCCTTACGCCCTGGCACAGGACGCACATGTGCGCGGCGACGTTCTCTATCGGCTCCTGCCCGTCAGGTGGCAGGCGCGCATCGATTTCACCTTGTATATCCTGTTCTTCTTCCCCGGCATGCTGGCCCTGTTCTGGTATGGCGCCGAGATCGCGTCCGACAGCTGGCGCTACAAGGAAGTCAGCTGGAACAGCCCGGCGCGTATCCAGATCTATTTCTTCAAGACCCTAATCCCGCTGGCCGGCGGCCTGCTGATCATCCAGGGAATTGCCGAGACATTGCGCTGCTGGAAGGCCATGCGCACCGGCGTCTGGCTGGAGCGGCTGGAGGACGTCAGAGAGACAGAGGAAAGTCTCATTGGCACGCTGCCGCCTGCCGAAGAAACAAAATAACCGAGTTCAACTGATTACCCCATTTGCGGAGCCCATAGGGTCATGACGAACCCCGAAGTCGCCATCTTAATGCTTGCCCTGTTTATTGTCCTGGTTCTGCTGGGCTTTCCCATTGCGTTCACGCTGCTCGCAATGGGCGTCGCGTTTGGCTATTACGCCTACTACAACGCCAGCTCGATCAACGATTTCGGCGATCTCTTCAACAACCAGATCTTCTATCTGCTCAACCAGAACACCTATTCGGTGATGGAGAACGATACGCTCGTTGCCATCCCGTTGTTCCTGTTCATGGGCTACGTCGTGGAACGCGCCAACATCGTCAACCGGCTGTTTCTGTCCTTGCAGCTTGCTGCCCGAAACCTGCCCGGCTCGATGGCGATCGCGGCCCTGATCACCTGTGCAGTGTTCTCTACCGCCAGTGGCATCGTCGGCGCGGTGGTGACACTAATGGGCCTGTTGGCGTTTCCCGCCATGGCCAAGGCCGATTATGATAAGAGGTTCGCATCCGGTGTGATCTGCGCCGGTGGCACGCTGGGCATTCTGATCCCGCCGTCGATCATGCTGATCGTCTATGCCGCCATTGCCGAACTATCGGTCTTGCGGCTCTACGCAGCAGCGGTCTTTCCCGGCCTTATGCTGTCGGGCTTCTACATCCTGTATGTGCTGGTGCGCGCCAAATGGAACCCACTGATCGCGCCCACACCGAAGATGGAAAACGCCCCATCAACCCGGCAGATCTATATCCAGCTGATCACCTCATTCGTCCCGCTGACCATACTGATCATGATGGTGCTCGGGTCCATTCTGGGCGGCCTGGCGACACCTGCAGAAGCGGCCGCAATGGGCGCTCTGGGCGGACTTGTTCTAGCGGCAATCTACCGCTCGCTCACATGGCAAAAGGTCAAGGAATCGGTGTTCCTGACCGCCAAGGCAACCGCCTATGTGTGCTGGATGTTCGTCGGCTCGTGGACTATTGCATCGGTATTTTCCTACCTCGGCGGCCATGATGTCATCGAGCACTGGCTCCTCGTCATGAATCTGTCACCTTGGCAATTCCTCTTCCTGTGCCAGCTTATCATCTTCCTGATCGGATGGCCGCTCGAATGGTCGGAAATCCTGATCATCTTCGTGCCGATCTTCTTGCCGCTACTGCCGGCCTTCGATGTCAATCCGTATTTCTTTGCCATGCTGGTCGCGCTTAATCTGCAGACCTCGTTCCTGACCCCGCCGATGGCCATGTCGGCCTACTACCTCAAAGGGGTGCTGCGACACGAGATCGAGCTGATGCAGATCTTCAGGGGCATCATGCCCTATCTCGGCATCGTGATCTTCTGCATGTTCCTGATGTACCAGTTCCCGGGCATCGCTCTGTGGTTCCCTGACTATTTGTTCGGCGTCTACCAGCCGTAAGGGGTTAGGGCACCATGCACTGGCAGCTTAGCGCAACCCAAGCAGCACGCCGTATCCGCGACGGGATGATCTCGTCCGAAGACCTCGTGCGCGCCTGTCTTGACCGCATCATCGAGACCGATCCGGACATCATGGCCTGGGCCCATCTGGTTCCCGAACAGGCCCTTGATCAGGCCCGCGCCATGGACCGCATCCGCCAGACCGGAAAGCCCCTGGGCGTCCTGCACGGCGTTCCGGTCGGCATCAAGGATATTTTCGATACCGCTGACATGCCGACCGAGCGCGGTTCACCGATCTATCGGGGCCGCCAGCCGGACACCGATGCAGTTGTGATTTCCAAGCTGAAGGAAGCCGGCGCGGTCATTCTCGGCAAAACCCACACCACCGAAGTTGCCTTTCTGCACCCGACGGTCACCGGCAATCCACATAATTTCGACCATACCCCCGGCGGGTCTTCGAGCGGCTCGGCCGCCGCCGTTGCCGCCGGTCACGTGGCGCTGGCCATAGGCAGCCAGACCAACGGATCGACCATCCGCCCGGCCTCGTTCTGCGGCATCTACGGTTTCAAGCCGACCCGCGGCGTCATCTCGCGCACCGGGTGCCTGCAGACGTCAAGATCACTCGATCAGGTCGGTGTCTTTGCCAGAACACTTGAGGATGCGGCCCTACTGGCAGATGTGCTGGCCGGCTATGATCCATACGACCCAGGCAGTTATGTCGAGCCCAAGCCGGCCATGCTTTCGGGCGCCCGCGCCGAACCACCGGTCGAGCCGGATATCGCTTGGCTTGAATTGCCCTTCGCCGACCGGCTCGATGCCTCATCCGTTGAAGGGTTTGAAGAGCTTATCTCGACTTTGGGCGACCGTGTCGAACGGCTGCCGGCACCCAAATCCTTCGAAGCCGCGGTCCAAAGCCACAAGATCGTTCATGAATATGAGATCTGGCACCACCTCAAGGCTGACTTTGAAGCCGGGTGGGATCATGTCAGCGATACCTTGAAGCCGACCCTGGAGCGGGCGCAGACCCTTTCAAAGGGTCAGTATGAAGATGCCCTGGCCATGCTGGCTGGCACGCAGGACTATTTCGAGCAGTTCTTCCTCGACTATGATGCGGTCCTTGCGCCATCTTCGGCCGGCGAGGCGCCGCTCAGGTCAACCGGTACCGGCGATCCGGTCTTCTGCACCATCTGGACATTCGCCGGCCTGCCGGCACTGTCCCTGCCCTTGCTCACCGGCGCTGCGGGCTTGCCAATCGGTGTACAGCTGATAGGCTTGGCCCAAGGTGACGACCGGCTGTTGCGCACCGCCAACTGGCTGCAGCAGTATTTGGAAAACTCATCTGACGAAGGAATGCCGACATGACAGGCGATCGCGTAAAACACATCACCGGCTTTATTGCCAGCGCCATCCTGGCAGTCTTCATCCTTGGGCTCGCCCACTCGATATCGATTGGATTTGCCGGCTTCTGGGGCGGCCTGCCGTTCTGGGTGATTTCGGTATTCGTGCTTGGGCTGGTGTTCTACGATTACTGGGACAGCGCTCTCAGGAAGAGCAAATAGGCTAAGCATCCCCCATTCCGGTGAAAGCCGGGATGACGAATAAGCAATAACGCTTCACTTGATCCTGGCGATGCCTAGCGGCACCGAATATTTCTTGCACCAGATCACCACGTGCGTTGCCTTGCTCAGCGCGCCGGTTGCCTTGATCGAATAGCTCTGCCCACCCTTCGTGTTCTTGAGCAAGGCGATAAGGCCGCCCTTGATCGGTCTGGCGCCATTGCCAAGCGCCACATACGGATCCGGTGCGCCGTCAAGAAAGAAGTTGCTTCCCAGTTTGACGGTCAATTTGCCGCCGGCCTCGGTGACCGTAACAGAGCCTTTGGTTGTATGGCCGGATGCGCCCTTGAATGTGCCGCTGCCAGCAAGCGCCGGCGTGGCAAGAAGGATCAGGGCGACGGCAGTTGAAATAATACCGGGACGGGACATCGAATTCACTCCATTGATTGCGCAGGATCAGGTGATCTGAGTTGGCGCAATCTGCCCGCAGCACTCGGTGATGACAAATCAACCATTGGTGGGCCGATTGTGATCGCCTCGTGAAGGGAAGGTGAAGCTGATACCAACGGTAGCCATTATTGACCCATTTGATGGAGTCAAATCCGTTCAGTCTGGCAGGCGCGGTGCGCCGCGCGATGCGGTGTATCGGGCAAGCGCCGCAACGCACCAGATGGACGGATTTGGCCCACCGAAGGCCGGTTTTTCGCGCCCGCTGGACGTCGTTATGCTCCGCTTGCGGTCAGCCAGACCGCGGCACAAAGCATGCCTAGCCTGCAGACGCGAAAAATCGGTCAAATGGGTCAATAATGGCTACCGTTGGTATGACTACCGCTCGAGCGCTTTTCCCGTGATCGCCTTGATCGCGCCGGTCATCTTCTCGATCACGCCGTTCGCGCCGGCCAGCGAATAAACCTGGTTGAGTTCAGCCGGATTGGTCACCGCCAGCCAGACCTTGCCATCGCCATCCTGCCAGGCCAGCGCCTTCAGCGGTAGATCGAAAGCGACCTCCGGGTTGATCTTCATCAGCGGTGTACCCAGCTTGGGATTGCCGAACAGCATGAGCTCGCTCGGCGGCATCTCCTCACCAATCGACTTGGCCCCGGCCGCATGATCGATGCGGGCAAAAATCGTGATCCCCTTGGCTTCCATGACGCCGGCCAGCCGGTCAAGCGTGACAGTCACGGTATAGGGGCTTTCAACCTTCAACATGCCGCCGGCCATGGCCCCGGTGGGCAACATCAGACCGATAGCGACAACGGCACTGGCAATAAACTTCTTCATTTGTTTTTCTCTCTTTAGAATGTCCCCTAAAATGATACAGCTTGCTCCAGTCTTCAAGGGAATGTTTGCACTAGGGCCTTCCTCCATCTCTGCTCGTCATCCCGACAAAAGCCGGATGACGAGTTGCAAAGCACCTTGCCGCTCGAGAATCCATCTTGACTCGGCTGCTGACAATAAATAGAACAAAAAGAGAACATTTAATCAGGCGACTTCATGACACTCGTGAGCAAGATCACGGCAGTGAACGGGCAGGTTCGCCCGTTTTGCGGCCCTCAACATGCCCCTGCAGCCAGCCGGCCGCTGCTCGACAAATTGCGCAAGGCAATTTCCCGCATCGAGCATAGGGAACCGCAATTTGCCGTCACCGAGGCGCCATCCGGCATCGCCCCGGGCCAGCCCAGCCCCTGGAATTTCGGCCTTGCCGGGATCGACCCGCATCTGCCGCGCGGCCGGCTCGAGACCGGTGCGGTGCATGAAATCGCCGGCGCAAACTATGGCGAAAGCCCTGCCGCAATGGGCTTTGCCCTGGCGCTTGCCACACGCCTCCTGGCGATACGGCCGGGTGACCCGCGACCGGTCCTGTGGTGTCGCCACACGCCCCAAACCCATGATTTCGGTGAGCTTTACAGCACCGGGCTGGATGCGCTGGGACTGACCTGCGACCGGTTGCTGACCACGACCTTCGGCAAATCGCGCACGCTTTTATGGACCGCCGAGGAAGCACTCAAATCCGGCGCGGTTGCCGCCGTCATCGCCGATATGGACATTACCGTGTGCGACCTGACCGCCACCCGCCGCCTTGCCCTCACCGCTGCAGACGCCGGCGCACCGGTGCTTCTGGTCTCGGGCAAACCGCCGGGCCAGGCGACCAGCGCCCGCACCCGCTGGCGCGTCAGCGCGGCCCCGTCAATCCCGCCGCCGTTTGATGAGGCAGCCCCGGGCGAGCCTGCCTGGACAGTCGAGCTCACCCGCTGCCGTGGCGGCAAATCTGGCAAATGGTCAATGGTATGGCATCATGCGACGCATTCTTTCTCTCTGGCTTCCACAGTTTCCCATCGAACGGTTGAGCATCGATCTCACCCGGGCCGGCGCAGCGCTGCCCTATGAGCCGGACCAGCCCTTTGCACTGGTCGAGACCGGCCCCAAGGGCCTGCGGCTGGTCGCGGTCGATGAGGTTGCCCGCGCCTGCGGCCTTGTGACCGGCGAGCGCCTCACCGATGCCCGCGCCAAGGTGCCCCACCTTGCCTCAGCCGTGCACGACGCACAGGCCGACCTCTCGGCGCTGTTGAAACTTGCCCGCTGGGCCGAACGCTGGAGCCCCTGGGTCGCGCTTGACCCGCCAGATGGCCTCATGCTCGACATCACCGGTATCGCCCACCTGTTCCGCGGCGAAAAGGCAATGCTGGCAGGCATCAAGACCTGCTTTGAAGGGCTCGGCCTCACCGTCATCCCCGGTCTTGCCGGCACGCAAAAAGCTGCCCGGGCGCTCGCCCGTTTTTCCCCCGAGGCGCCCATTGCCCGGCAGAACGGCGAGCGTGAGGCGCTCAAACCCTTGCCGGTCGACGCCCTCGGGCTCGACAGCGAGACCTGCCACACCTTGCACCGGCTTGGCCTCAAAACCATCGGCCAGCTCTACGATATTCCGCGCGCCTCCCTGGCCCGACGGTTCCGCAAAACCGATGCCGGCGAGATCGTTGCCCAGCTCGACCAGGCGCTTGGGCTCGCCGAGCATCCGCTTGATCCCCTGACCAGCCCGCCGGTCTTTGCCGTACGCCATGTCCTGCCTGAACCGCTGATTTCAAATGAAGGCATCGAGACCATCATCTCTTCTCTTGCAGAGGCCTTGTGCATGCGCCTTCACGATGCTGGCCAGGGCGCCCGCCATGTCACCTGCAAGCTTTATCGCAGCGATGGCTCGCGGATCACCATCCCCGCCGGCCTGGCCTGTCCGAGCCGCGATCCGCGCCATATCGCCGGGCTGTTCCGCTACCGGCTCGACAGTATCGATGCCGGCTTCGGCATTGACGCGGCCACCCTGGAGGCCAATGAAGCCGCCCCGCTTGACCTCACCCAGTCGAGCCTGGCCCCCGGTAACGCCCCACCCAACCGCCTGCGCGATGGCTCAGCCCTGGCTGAACTGGCCGACCGCATCGCCAACCGCCCGGACGGCGCCGGCCTTAAGCGCCTTGCCCCCGTCGAAAGCCACATCCCCGAGCGCGCGCAGGTCTCACGCCCGATCGGCTTTGCCGAACCGGACCAGCCCGACCTGATCGGTAACAGGCCAACCACCGGCGATACGCCGACCCGCCCGATCACCCTGCTTGAGCGCCCCGAAAGCGTGCGTGTCATTGCCACCGTCCCCGATGGCCCGCCGGTCCGCTTCACCTGGCGCCGCCTTGCTCACCGCATAGTCCGCGCCCAGGGCCCGGAACGCATTGCCCCGGAATGGTGGCGCTCGGCAACAAAGCTCAACCAGCGCCCGCGCGATTACTACATCGTCGAAGACGAAGCCGGCCGCCGCTACTGGCTCTACCGCGAGGGCCTGTACGGCGACCCCGGCACCCCCGAACCACAATGGTTCATCCACGGATTGTTCGCATGATTGAGTAAAGGCGGCACCGGGTCGGTGCCGGTTTCAGCAAAATGACCCACTACACAGAGCTCCAGGTGACCACCAACTTCACCTTTCTGGAAGGTGCCTCCCACCCTGAAGAGCTGGTCGTCCAGGCCAAGGCCCTTGGCCTTTGCGCCATCGCCGTCACCGACCGCAACAGCCTGGCCGGCGTTGTCCGCGCCCATGTTGCTGCCAAACAGAACGGCCTGAAGCTGATCACCGGCTGCCGGCTCGACCTGAACGGCGCCCCGTCCCTCATCGCCTACCCGACCGGCCGGCAGGCCTACGGCCGCCTTACCCGCCTTCTCACCACCGGCCAGCGCCGCGCCGGAAAAGGCGAGTGCATTCTCACCCTGGCCGATGTCGACAAGTACCAGGACGGCTTGATCTTCATCGCCATCCCGCCGGATGGCTGGCCCGGCAAGGCCTTCGAGAGGCAACTTGCCAGCATCCGTGAAACCATCACCTCGCCGCTTTATCTTGCCGGCACCCGCCGTTTTGCCACCGGCGACCGCGCCCGCCTCAACCGGCTGGGCCAGCTGGCCCGTGCCCATGCCGCCCCGCTTGTTGCCACCAATGACATCCTGTTCCATCACCCGGCGCGCAAACAGTTGCAGGATGTCATCACCTGCATCCGCGAAAAATGCCTGATCAGTGAGGCCGGCTTCCGGCTCGCCGCCAATGCCGAGCGCCACATCAAACCAGCAGATGAGATGGTGCGCCTGTTCGCCGATCACCCGGATGCCATCCAGCGCACCATGGAGATCGCCGAAGCCTGCCAGTTCTCGCTCGATGAGCTGAAATATGAATACCCCGACGAGCCGGTCCCAAAGGGCAAAAGCCCGCAAAAGCACCTTGAGGCCATCACCTGGGCCGGTGCCAGGACCCGCTATCCCGCCGCCATCCCCGGCAAGGTGAGAGCCACCGTCACCCGCGAACTGGCGCTGATCGAAAAGCTCGGTTATGCGCCTTATTTCCTCACCGTCCACGACATCGTCAACTTTGCCCGCAGCCTGCCCGAGCCGATCCTGTGCCAGGGCCGCGGCTCGGCCGCCAACTCAGCCGTGTGCTATTGCCTGGGCATCACCGCCGTCGATCCGGCCGACATCGACCTCCTGTTCGAACGCTTCGTTTCCGAAGAGCGCAATGAGCCGCCCGACATCGATGTCGATTTTGAACACGAGCGCCGCGAGGAGGTTATTCAGTACATCTACGCCCGCTATGGCCGCGAAAAGGCCGGCCTTGCGGCCACCGTCATCACCTACCGTGGCCGCTCGGCGGCCCGCGAGGTCGGCAAGGCGATGGGCCTGTCCGAAGACGTCACCGCCGCCCTTGCCGGCATCGTCTGGGGGTCCATGCGCGAGGAGATGAGCGACGAAAGGCTGATCGAAGCCGGTCTCGACCCGGCCGATTCCCTCCTCAAACAGGTGCTCGAACTGGCTGGCGAGATCACCGGCTTCCCGCGCCACCTGTCACAGCACGTCGGCGGCTTCGTGCTCACCAGGCACCGCCTCGATGAAACCGTGCCGATCGGCAATGCCGCCATGGAAGACCGCACCGTCATCGAGTGGGACAAGGATGACATCGATTCCCTCGGCATCCTCAAGGTCGATGTGCTCGGCCTCGGCATGCTGACCTGCATCCGCAAATGCTTTGACCTGATCGATGCCTGGTACGGCACCCGGTACACGCTTGCCAATGTGCCGCGCGAAGACCCGCAGGTTTACGACATGCTGTGCAAGGCCGACAGTGTCGGCGTCTTCCAGGTCGAAAGCCGCGCCCAGATGAACATGCTGCCGCGTCTCAAGCCGCGCATCTTCTATGACCTGGTGATCGAGGTCGCCATCGTCCGCCCGGGCCCCATCCAGGGCGATATGGTGCACCCATACTTGCGCCGCCGCGATGGTATTGAAGCCGAAGAATACCCATCGCCTGATCCCGCCTTCGGCCCGGCCGATGAACTGCGCGATGTGCTCGCCAAGACCAAGGGCGTGCCGCTGTTTCAGGAACAGGCCATGAAGCTGGCCATGGTGGCGGCTGACTTCACCCCCGGCGAACTCAACGAGCTGCGCCGCGCCATGGCAACCTTCCGGCGCCGCGGCACCATCGGCAGGCTCGAGGAAAAGATGATCTCGCGCATGGTCGAGCGCGGCTATGAGCGCGATTTCGCCGAGCGCTGTTTCAACCAGATCAAGGGCTTTGGTGAATATGGCTTTCCCGAAAGCCACGCCGCCAGCTTTGCCCACCTGGTCTACATATCGTCCTGGCTGAAATGCCATTTCCCTGCGGTTTTCGCCTGCGGTCTCCTGAACTCCCAGCCGATGGGGTTCTATGCCCCGGCCCAGATCGTCCGCGACGCCTGCCAGCACGGTGTTGAGGCGCGCGCGCCCGATATCAATCTGTCCGATTGGGACTCAAAACTGGAAGGAGGCAAGGACAACCCGCCGATCCTGCGCCTCGGCCTGCGCCGGGTCGATGGCCTCAAGCAGGCCGACGGCGAGATGATCGTCTCACAGCGGCCACCCGGCGGGCAGTATCAGTCCATCAACCAACTGCACCGCGCCGGCATCCCTGTCCCGGCGATAGAAAAGCTCGCCGCCGCCGATGCCTTCCGCTCGCTCCATCTCGACCGGCGCGATGCCCTGTGGCAGGCAAAAGCGCTCGCAAAGGCCAAGCCGCTGCCGCTCTTCCAGCACGCCGGCGCCCGCGATGACGGCAAGGACCTGCCCGTCACCTTGCCGCGCATGCCGCTGCCCGAACATGTCGTCAACGACTACCAGACCCTCAAATTATCGCTCAAAGGCCACCCGATGGAATTCCTGCGCGGTCATTGCAATGCTGAGCGCGTCACCGACAATCAGCATCTCAAGCAGAAAAACGACGGTGATTACGTCACCGTTGCCGGCGTGGTCCTGGTCCGCCAGCGCCCCGGCTCGGCCAAGGGCGTTGTCTTCATCACCCTTGAGGACGAATTTTCGGTCTGCAACATCGTTGTCTGGCCCAAGGTACTCGAAACCCACCGGGCAATCGTCATGGGCGCCCGGCTGATGCAGGTGAGAGGCCGCATCCAGCGCATTGACGACATCATCCACGTCGTTGCCGCAAAGGTAAACGATCGTACGCCCTGGCTCGGCCTGTTGAGCGACGATGAAGAAGCATTCGAAAATCCGCTCGCCCGTGCCGATGAAATCAAACGCCCTTCGTTTGACCGCCGTGCACCCGCCGCCCGCCATCCCAGAAATGTCCGCATCATCCCAAAATCACGCGATTTTCATTGACACAAGCAGGTCTCATCAACAACATCGCGCGGTTCGGGGAGGACATCTGCTTATATGACCACACTTCAGCAAAAACTCGAGCGCGGCGACTTCGTCATCACAGCCGAAATCGCACCGCCACTGAGCGCATCAGCCGATGCTCTCATGGACCGCGCCGAGCCGTTACGCGGCCTGGTCGACGCCATCAACATCACCGATGCAGCAACGGCGCGCGCCGCCCTGTCGAGCCTTGCATCGGCTGCCATCCTCGCCGGCAACGGCCTGGAGCCCATCGTCCAGATGACCTGCCGCGACCGCAACCGCATCGCCATCGCCTGCGACCTGCTCGGTGCCGCCGCACAAGGTGTGCGCAACATGCTGATCCTGCATGGCGATGACCCGGCCGGCGGTGACATGCCGGATGCAAAACCGGTCTTCGATCTGGATTCGCGCGGCGTCATGAGCATGGCCCGCGACATGCGCGACAAAGGCACCCTGCCGTCTGGCCGCGAAATCAAGCCGGCGCCCGACTATTACATCGGCTGTGCCGATGCCCCGATGAACCCGCCAGACGACTGGGAGCCAAAGGGTCTTGAAGGCAAGATCGAGGCCGGCGCACAGTTTGCCCAGACCCAGTTCTGTTACGACCTCGACATTGCCCGCAATTACTTCGCCCGTCTGAAACAGCACGGCATCACCGGCAAGCTCAAGTTCATTGCCGGCATCGGACCGCTCCTGTCGGCCAAGCAGGCCCGCTTCATGGATGAAAACCTGTTCGGGGTGAACATCCCGGCCCACATCATCGACCGGCTAGATGCGGCACAAGATCAAAAGGCCGAAGGCCGCGAAATCTGCGCCGAACTGATCATGGGCCTTAGGGAAGTCGACGGCATCGCCGGCGTCCACATCATGGCACCGATGCAAGGCGCCAAGGCCATCGCGGAGAGTATTGCCCTAACCGGCCTGAGGGCCCGTGCTCAATAAATCCATGCCATTCTGTTTGGGTACGAGGGCTCGAATGCTGGCAAACAAGCGCAAGACAGGGCTGGGTGCCTTATCGAGCATTGTTTGCCCGCAGGCGGGCCCTCGTAACCAAACCCTTCGGGCGTGGCATATTTGCCTGCTGAGTGCGTTAGGCAGGCTTGAAAATCGGCAGGTGTCCTGCGCCTGCCTGCCTTCTCAGCAGGCAAATCTGCCGACGCAGAATGGTATGGATTTATTGAGCACGGGCCCTGGATGAACCGCACGGCGCTAGGCATGATCTACGGGCTGCTCGGTGGTCTGTCGCTGAGTCTGGGCGGCCCGATCGTGCGAATGCTCAGCGAGGACACCAATTCCTGGCAATTCCTCGCCTGGCGCAGTTACGCCTTCATGATTTTCATGTTCGCCATCGCCATCTGGCGGGCCGGCACATTGCGGGCTGTCGCCACGGAGACCGGCAAGATCGGCCATATGCTGCTGCCGATTGCCTGCCTCGTCGGCTTTGGCCAGATCTGTTATGTGCTTGGTCTCATCCACACCACAGTTGCGAACGTAGGCTTCATAATAGGGGCAGGACCGGTCTTCACTGCATTTGTTGCCTGGATCGTGCTCAAGGAGCGGCTCAAGACATCCGGCACCATTGCCCTGGCAGCAGCTTGCATCGGCATCGCCATCATGTTCAAGGACGGACTTGCCGGAGAAGGAATGCTCGGCAACCTGTTCGCGCTCGGCGCCATGGTGACCTATTCGTTCTATGTCATACTGCTCAGAATTACCCGCGACATCGACACATTCGTTGCCTCCGGCTTTGGCGGGCTCATTGCCACCGTGGCTGCCGCCTGGCTGGCCGGCGGCCATTTGCAGATCCCGTTGCCCGATGTCGCGCTGGCCATCGCATCTGGAACCATACAGGTCGGTTTCGGCTTTGCCTTCCTGACACTTGCCTCAAAGCTCATCCCGGCTGCCCAGGTCACATTGCTGGTGCTGACGGAAACCGTGCTCGGGCCCTTGTGGGTCTGGCTGCTGATCAACGAAGTACCCTCGGTATCGGCATTGATCGGCGGCGTCGTCATCCTGAGCAGTGTCGCCGCATTTGCCGGCATTTCCCTGGTCGACGAACGCCATCGCACTAGAGAGCGATGATGCCTACAAGCTGCCGGCGTGGGCCTGCTCATAAAGCTTGTGACACGACGGAACATCAAGCGGCACCGGATTGCTGCCGGCCGTCGGATCGACCACCGCCATCTCCGACATCAGCTGGAACCGCTCGCCGTCCGTAACGCCGATATCCTTGATGTTGTGGGCAATGCCAAGCTCTTCGCGGAGCGCCAGCACATAATCAAGGAACCCGTTGAAGCCGCCGGAAATGCCGAGCCAGGCCGACAGACGCTCAATCCTGTCTTCGATCGCCAGCCGGTTGAATTTCAGTACATAGGGCATAAACACCGCATTCGTCATGCCGTGGTGCGTGTGATAGAGCGAACCGACTGGATGCGACAGCGAATGGATCGCACCAAGGCCCTTCTGGAACGCCGTAGCGCCCATAGCGGCGGCCGACAGCATATGCGCGCGTGCTTCCAGATCGTGCCCATCCTTGTAGGCCCTCGGCAGATTTTCCTTGACCAGGCGCATGCCTTCAACGGCAATTCCGGCCGACATCGGGTGATAGGCCGGCGCGCAATACGCTTCAAGGCAGTGGGCAAAGGCATCCATGCCGGTGCCGGCGGTAATCACCGGTGGCAAGTCAGCCGTCAGTTCGGCATCGCAGATCACCACTTCCGGCATCATCTTGGGATGAAAGATGATTTTCTTGGTGTGGGTTTCTTCATTGGTGATGACGCCGGCCCGGCCGACCTCTGAGCCCGTGCCCGCCGTCGTCGGCACGGCAATGATCGGAGCAATACCGTCCGGGTTGGCCCGCGTCCACCAATCGCCGATATCTTCGAAATCCCACATCGGCCGGGTCTGACCCTTCATGAAGGCGATCACCTTGCCGACATCAAGGCCCGAGCCGCCGCCAAAGGCGATGACGCCATCATGGCCGCCGTCCCGAAACACCTTCAGGCCAGCCTCGACATTTGAAGCAACCGGATTGGCATCAACATCGCTGAACACGCCAACCTCCAGCCCGCTGGAGCGCACCGCATCGAGCGCCCGTTCGGTGATCGGCAGCGGCGCAATCCCTGGGTCCGTCACCAGCAGGGGCCGTTCCATACCGCAGGACTTGCAAGCTTCACCAAGTTCAGAAATTCGTCCCTCACCAAAGCGGACCGCGGTGGGGTATGACCAGTTGGCAGTCAGTGACATTCCAGTTTCTCCAGTAAAATCAATGGGTATTCGTTCTCAAGTGATAGCTCTTGGGCCGGGTCAGTGCCTCATAGCCGACCGATGACAGCGTGCAGCCGCGCCCGGAATTCTTCACCCCGGTCCAGGCCAGCGCCGGGTCGAGGTAGTCACAGCGGTTCATGAACACCGTGCCGGTCTCGATCTGGTCGCCGATGCGCGCCGCCGCCTCGGCATCCTCGGTCCAGATCGCCGCCGTCAGGCCAAGATCGGAATCGTTCATCAGGCCGATGGCCTCATCGTCGCCGGACACCTTCATGATCCCGACCACAGGTCCAAAGCTCTCTTCGGTCATCACCGCCATCTGATGGTTGACATCAGTGAGCACCTGCGGGGCCAGATAAGCTGAGCCTGGCGCCTCCAGTGCAAAGGAGACGGCATCGATATGCGCCGTCGCGCCGGCGCGAACCGCTGCCTCGATCTGGCCGCGCACGAAATCGGCCGCCGCCGGTTTGACCAACGGCCCAAGCGTGGTCGCCTCGTCGAGCGGGTCGCCAAGCACAAACTGCTTGGTCAGATCGACAACACCGGCAACGAACTCGTCATAGACCGCGTCATCGACATAGATCCGCTCGATGCCGCAACACGACTGGCCGGAATTGAAGAACGCACCGTCGACAAGGTTTTCAACCGCATGCGCCATATTGCAGTCCTTGCGCACATAGGCCGGATCCTTGCCACCAAGTTCAAGACCGACCGGAATGAACTGCCCGGCCGCTGACAGCTCCATCTGCCGTCCGGCCGGCACCGAACCGGTAAAACACACCATGTCGACGCGCCCGCCGGAGATGATGTCCCCGGTCTTGCCGTGATCAAGCACCAGATGCTGGAACACCCCCTCGGGCAGTCCGGCCGCATCGAAAGCCATTTGAAACCGCTCGGCGACCAGCAGCGTGCTCGAGGCATGCTTGAGCACGACCGAATTGCCGGCCATCAACGACGGCACAATCGAATTGACCGCCGTCAGATAGGGAAAGTTCCACGGCGCGATCACAAAGACGACCCCGACCGGCTCGCGGTTGATCCAGCGCGAAAAGCCCTGCTTGGGCCCAGGGTCGATCGGTGCCAGTGCGTCCACTGCAATATCGATCATATGCCGGGCGCGCTCTTCGAACCCACCAAGCTCACCGGCACCAAAGCGCACCGGGCGGCCCATCTGCCAGGCAAGTTCCGGCACGATCTCATCGCGCATTGCCAGCATTGCATCAACCGCTGCCGAACACAGCTTGCCGCGTTCTTCGATAGACACCTGGCGCCAGTCCGCCTGGGCGGCCTTGGCCGCAGCAAGGGTTTGTGCAATTTCGATCCCGCTCGCCACGGGACGTTCGGCATAGACGCTGCCGTCGATTGGCGAGATACATTTGATCACTGACATAATTATCC
>JABDJG010000082.1 GCA_013002595.1 Hyphomicrobiales bacterium
CAGCAGCACCGAATACCCCGCCGCCGCCAGATGCTGCGCACTGCTCGCCCCGTTTATCCCGGCGCCGATGATGACGACATCGAATTGCTGACCGTCCAACGAGTTCAGAGTATCGCCCGGCATATGCCGTTCCCCGAAAGTTGCAACCTGGACAACTATACCGGCACTTCCCAAAACCGTCATCCCGGGCTTGACCCGGGACCCAGAAGCAACACAGCAAGGCACAGCGATATCGCGCCTGGATCCTGGGTCAAGCCCGGGATGACTGGGGATGGTCAGCCCATTGCCTCTTCCAGCCAGCTCACTCTTGATCCCGCCTCGGCCAATGCGGCCTTTTCACTACCGAAAACCAGACCGTCAAAAAAGCCAACGGCGAACCAGCCCCGCCCATCCTCGACATCGCGCCGGTATTCTTCAAAGCCAAACGTGCCATCGGCCCGCACAAACACGTCGACGCAGCGATCCTCGCCCGCAAAGTTGATCGATTTAAGAACCCTGTTCCTTGCTGTCATGTCTTCGCCGTTGGGCAAACCGATGCCGCATAACCGGCTTCATAGCATCGCGGTCATCCCCGTCCCAAGTATGCCAATCGGGCAATCGGCAATTCGAAGTATAAATTGACCTTACGTAAGTTTAGTGCTAAGGCCTACTTGGTGCGGAAGATAAACGGCGTTCCAGAAAGAGGTCAGGATGCCAAGTTTGATAGATTTCAGCAAGTCTGAATGCATAACCTACACCATTGGCAGAGAACTCAACGAGCTGGAGCGCCTGGTATCGGCGCACCATCCCTTCAAGGATGCCGAGTTGATGGATCTCAGCCATTGCCTTGCCCGCATGAGCCGGATCGTCGGCGGCCTTGCCGGCGATGGCGCTGGGGACCCGTTGCCCGACTGGCTGCAACGCCAGAACGAAGGTAGTCCTAGTGAGACCGGTGGCGCACAGTCGGTCTGAAAGCTGAGCGTGGCGGCAAGCATGTTGCGAACGAACCGGAAGTCCGGATAGACTTCACGGCAACCTGCCAAGAGGCTGCTGAATGTCCGCCACGCTCCCCAACCTGTCCAAGCCGATCACCCTTGGCGGGCACGCCGTGCGCAACCGTATCCTGTCGACCGGCCACATGACCGGCATGATCTCGGCCGGCGTCCCGACCGCCCGGTTCGCCGATTATCATGAGGCGCGGGCGAAAGGCGGCTGCGGCCTGATCATTACCGAGTCTGCCGCCGTCCACCCGACCTCCAATGCCTACAACATCCAGCTCACCAAGCCGGAAGTCGTCGGGGCGCTTGGCCAGGCAGCCGAACGGGTTGCGCGCCACGGCTGTCGCATCTTCGGGCAGCTTGGCCATGGCGGCCGCGAGACCCATTCGGGCTTCGATGGTTCGCGCCCGGTTGCCTATGGCCCCTCGGCGGTTGCGACCGAGCGTTTTCACGTCATGCCGCGGGCCATGTCGCGCGGGATGATTGCCGATATCGCAGGCGCCTTCGGTGCGGCGGCAAAGCGATACGAAGAGGCCGGTTATCATGGTCTGGAAATCATGGCGAGCCACGGGCTTTTGCTTGCCCAGTTCCTGAACCCGGATGTCAACCGCCGCGAGGATGACTATGGCGGCACACGCGAAAACCGGCTGCGATTCACGCGCGAGGTCATTGCCAGCATCCGTTCCGCCGTCGGCAGCCGGCTGGCGCTCGGTATTCGTATATCCGGCGATGAACTGAACGCGACCGGCCTTGAAACGCCTGAGGTCGTTGAGATCTGCAAGGACCTTGACGGCGATGGCACGCTGGATTTCTTCGACATCTGCGGCGGCTCTATGAGCGGGCTCGGGGGATCGGTTCATGTCGTGCCGCCGATGAACCTTGCGCCTGGCTATCTTGCGCCGATTTCCGCCCGGGTTCGCCAGGCGGTGAACGCGCCGGTGTTCGTTGCCGGGCGCATCAACGATGTCCGCGAAGCGGAAAATGTCATCGCCCGCGGCGAAGCCGACATGTGCGGTATGACCAGGGCGCAGATTTGCGACCCGGCCCTGGCGGCAAAGGCAATGGACGGGGCGTTTGACGATATCAGGGCCTGCATCGGCTGCAATCAGGCCTGTATCGGCCATATGCAGGAGGGCTATCCGATCTCGTGCATCCAGCACCCCGAGACCGGCCGTGAGGCCGGCCTTGGCACCCGCACTGCGGCGAGGCAACGCCTCAAGGTCTTCGTTGCCGGCGGCGGCCCGGCCGGCATGAAGGCAGCTGCAGTGGCCGCTGAACGCGGTCACGAGGTCACGCTGTTTGAGGCCGCCGGCGAACTCGGCGGCCAGGTCAGGCTGGCCCGCCAGCTGCCCGGGCGCGACGAGTTTGGCGGTATCGTCACCAATCTTGCCCGCGAGATGCAGCGCCATGGTGTCGAGGTCCGGCTGAACGCGCCGGTCGACCTGGCAACTGTGCGCGAAGGCGCTCCTGACGCCGTAATCGTGGCCAGCGGCGCAAAGCCGCATACTCCCGATCATTTGATGCTCGATGGCGCCCATGTCGTACATGCCGCCCAGGTGCTCGAGGGCGCCAACGTCGGCACCCGCGTCGTCATCGCCGACTGGCGTTGCGACTGGGTTGGCCTTGGTCTTGCCGAACGGCTCGCTGCCGACGGCTGTTACGTGCGCCTTGCCGTCAACGGATACATGGCCGGCCACTCCATCCAGCAGTACACCCGCGACCGCTGGATCGGCGACCTCCACAAGCTCGGTGTCGAGGTTACCCCGTTTGCCCGCCTCGCCGGTGCCGATGAGAACACCGCCTATTTCGAACACACAACCAGCGGCGAACCGATTATCTTTGAGGACATCGACACGCTCATCACCGCAACCGGGTCGCTGTCCGATCTGACCCTTGAGGAGCAATTGCAGGACTGGCCCGGCGAAGTGTGGATTGCCGGTGACGCCGTTGCCCCGCGCACCTGCGAGGAGGCGGTCCTTGAAGGCCTCAAGATCGGCTCGGCCATCGGCGGCGGCCCGCTGGCAGCAATCGATGAACCGTTGAGGTTGCGGTGATTTGGCACCAAAGACGTGGCAACCCGGCAACCGAACCTACCGCGTGACACCTATGCAAGAACATCTCCCCTTTGCCCTTTACGATTGTTTCTCCGACGCTCCGTTCGGCGGCAGTCAGGCGGCCATAGTGAGCGATGCCGCCGGCCTCACCGCCGATATCCGTGAGCGTATCGCCAGGGAGCTCGGCCTGCCTGCAACCGCATTTGTTGCCGCCTGCAACAGCCATGAGATTGACGTGCGCTTCCTGTCCACGGTCATGGAACTGCCGATGTGCGGCCATGGCACGCTTGGCCTGGTGACCCGAATGGTCGAACTGGGCAAGCTGACCCCGGATGCCGGCAAACCGCTCGATGTCACATTGAACCTGCCGGCGGGACCGGCCGTGCTTAGCGTCACGCAGCGCGAGGACGGCCGCCCGATGATCATGCTCGAGGTCCGGCCACCGCAGTTCCGCAACGATGATGTCGATGCCGGGCGCCTGTGCGGGCTGCTCGGCCTCACCCCGGTCGATCTCAGCGAAAGCCTGCCGATGGAAACAGCAGCGGCGGATTTCATTCACCTCGTCGTTCCGCTGCGCGGTCTTGCCGGAATGCGCCGCATTACGCCGGATTTCGGCGGCATCGTCAAGCTGTGCCACGATCACGGCCTGGAGACCATCGTTGTGATCTGCACCCAGACCGAGCGCGCCCACAGCACCATCCATGTCCGCGATTTTTGCCCGGCCGTTGGTGTCCCTGAATCAGCCGCCGCCGGCACCACCAACTCTGCCGTCTCGAGCTACCTGTTGCGTCACGGCCTGGTCAGCGCCGATGACACCGGCAATGTAAAGGTTTGGGCCGAGCAAGGCATCGAATTGAGCCGGCCAAGTGAGGTCCATAGCCAAATTACACTGATCGATGGCCAGATTGCCAAATTGAGGGTTGGCGGCGTCGCGACCAAGATCGCCGAAGGCACGCTTCTGGTGCCGGCCCGCTGAGATCTGCCGCCAATGCCCTTGCAAAGCAGCTTCGCCAAAGCCAGTATGCCATGTCTGATGTACCGGGGTACTGTCCGGGCGCATGCACAAAGCCGCCGTCAAGGCGCAGGCGACAGATTTAGGGAGGAATCTTGAATGACAATACGCAAACAAACCGGCGCTGTCCAAACGGGGCCGCGTTATGACGATCTCACCGGCTCGGAGAAGCAACTTCTCAATTCCGCACTGAAACGCGGCGCCAGCCGGCGCGAGGCCATGCAGTTGATGGTGGCGGCGGGCGTTTCCGTATCGGCTGCCGGCGCCATTGTGACATCGGCGTCCGATGCACTGGCCGCAACGCCGAAAAAGGGCGGCACGATCAAGGCAGCCACCCACATTCAAGGCCCCGACGACACGCTCGATCCGGCAAGGATGGGCACCGCGACCGACTACAGCCGCGGCCGCGCCCACTACAACGGCCTTGTCCAGCTCAGCGACGACATCGTACCGCGGCCCGAACTGGCCGAATATTTCGAGGTCAACAAGGACGCGACGGAATGGACCTTCAAGCTGCGCAAGGATGTCGAATGGCACGACGGGTCCAAGTTCACCGCCGACGATGTCATCTATACCATGAACCGGCATTACGGCGAGAAGTCCACCTCGGTGGTCAAGTCGCTGGTCAAGTCGGTCAAGGAATGGAAGAAGGTCGGGCCGCACGAGGTCAAGGCCATTTGCGAGACGCCGTATGCCGATCTTGCAGCGGTTCTCGGCGAAAAGCAGTTCAAGATCATCAAGGACGGCACGACGGATTTCAACAACCCGGTCGGCACCGGCCCCTACAAGCTGGAAGAGTACAAACAGGGCATCCGCTCGCGTCATGTGCGCAATGAGAATTACTGGCGTGAAGGCGCCAATCTCGATGCCATCGAGATTTTCGGCATCACTGACCCGAACTCGCGGGTCAGTGCGCTGCTTGCCGGCGATGTCCAGCTGGCGGCCAACATTGACCCCAAGTCGATCCCCCAGGTCGAGGCCAAGGACAACGTCGAAATCATTTCGATCCCGTCCGGCTCCTACATGGGCATCTGCCTTCTGGCCACCAAGTCACCGGGCAACAACCCCGATTTCGTCATGGCCATGAAGCTGCTCCAGCGCCGCGACAGGATCGTCAAGACGCTGCTCAAGGGCCACGGCACAGTCGGCAACGATCAGCCGATCAACGTCGCCTATGGCGTGGATTTCTGTGAAGAAATTCCGATCCGTGCCTATGATCCCGACCAGGCAAAGAGCCTGATCAAGAAATCCGGCATCACCGAGGCCACCATCCAGGTCGCCGAAGTCTCGAGCGGCATCACCGATGCCTGCCTGATGATGCAGCGCGAATGCGCCAAGATCGGGTTCAATCTGCAGATCCAGAAGATGCCCACTGATGGTTTCTGGGGTGCTGTCTGGCAGAAGTCGCCGATGAACGTCACCGCCTGGAACATGCGTCCGACGGCGACGATCATGCTCGACATCGCCTATCATCCAGAAGCGCCCTGGAGCGACACCTGGTGGAAGAGCGAAAAGATGGGCGAGTTGCTGGCCAAGGCCAAGGCGGAAACCGATCAAGCGAACCGTCATGTCCTGCAGTGCCAGATGCAAAAACTGGTGAGCGATGAAGC
Organism: Hyphomicrobiales bacterium; assembly: GCA_013002595.1. Classification (GTDB taxonomy): domain Bacteria; phylum Pseudomonadota; class Alphaproteobacteria; order Rhizobiales; family Aestuariivirgaceae; genus JABDJG01. Next base: position 5,654 of record JABDJG010000082.1, read on the forward strand.
CGGCGTGATCATCCCGGCCCACCGCAACATCATCGACGGCAAGGCCTCAAACGTCAGGGGCATGCCCAAATTGGCTCTCGGCCAGCTTGGCGGCAACGAGTGGCCCGAATTCGCCTGGCTCGACTCCTAGCCGAAAAAAAACAAGACGGGGACCAGTGCCAACATTGGTTCCCGTTTACGCGTTTGTGGGGCCTTGCGTGACCGACCACCTCATCAAAACCGAGCGCAACGGCGGCGACCTCAAGGTGACGCTCAACCGCCCGGCAAGGCCAATGCTCTGAACCAGATTATGCTGCATTAGCTGCAGGACACCTTTGTGGATGCCGCCGCAACGCCCGGCCAGCACACCATCGAAGTCCTCACCGAGCTCGGCTGCGACCCAGCCGAAATCAGGCAGCTGACGGGCTGACGAACGTGAGGGGTTCATGTCCCACCCACAAAACGGTCGAAATCCCGCCCCGTGAATGCTATCAGCGACGGATTGCACTTCAACCGGGAGAGACCAGCAAGTGGCGTTCGATGTCATCATTGTCGGCGGCGGCATCGTCGGCTGCACCAGCGCTTATTATCTGGCCAGGGCCGGACAGAAGGTTGCTCTCATTGAAAGGGCGACGATCGGTTCGGGCACCACCGGCAATTCATTTGCCTGGGTCAACGCCACTGCCAAGGTGTCCGATGAAAAATACCACCGTCTCAATGCGCTCGGCCATGCCATGCATGCCCGGTTGGCGGCCGAGTTCGGCGAACAGACCCTCGGGGTGACCCCGTCCGGCGCGCTCATTGTGGTCGCGCGGTCAGATGCGGCAGGTTATGCCGCGACAAGAGAGCAGGCCCGTCTCCTCGGCGAATACGACTACCCATCCGCCTGGATCGGGACCAAGGAATTGCGCGCGCTCGAGCCCCATGTGGCGTTTCCCGATGATGCCGAAGCGATCTATTCGATGAGCGATCCCTATCTCGATGCGCCGCGCTTTGCCCGCGCCATGGCCGATGAGGTCCGAAAAGGCGGCGGCACCGTCCTTGAAAATTGCGCCGCCGGCGCGCTGCAGGCAACCGATGACGGCGTCGTCACCGGCATCATGACCGATGAAGGCCTGATGGAGGCGCCCAACGTGTTGGTGGCGACCGGCCCCGACACCCCCGATACCTTGAGCGCCATTACAGGTTACGATGGCTATGCCACCCGCTTCCCGATGCACCGGGTGCCCGGCCTTCTGGTTACAACGCCCTCAACCGCGCCGCGCACCCTGGTGCGCCACGTGCTCTACATGTCGATCGGGCCTGAGTTCCATGCCCAGACCACGCCCGGCGGCGGCCTCAAGATCGGGTCCGATGAGACCGACGGCCTCATTTCCGAGGACCAGTCGCCGGAAAACCTGCGCCGCGCCGCCGGCAAACTGCTCAAGCGCGCCAGGGACATCATCCCCGGTTTTGCCGGCGAGGCCTGCCTTGATGAGTGTACGCTTGATGTCGGCATCAGGGCCTACCCGGAAGACGGCATGAGCCTGGCCGGTCCGATGCCCGGCGCCCGGGGACTGTACGTCATTGCCACCCATTCCGGCATAACCCTGGCGCCGGCCGTCGGCAGCCTGATTACCGAGGCGATCATGACGGGCGCGATGCCGGAACAGCTCGAACCATTCTCCCTGGAGCGCTTCCAGGCATTCGCTTGACAATCGCCATCCCCAGCCCCCTGTGGGGAGGACCGAAAAAGCCCAATGACACTTTTCGACCACACACTCTACGCTGTCCTGTGGCTGGTCTTTGGCGCCGTCCACTCCCTGCTTGCCAGAGACTTCATCAAGAAACGTCTCCAGCGCTATTTCGGCCGCGGTTACCGGGCCGCATACAATATCTTCGCCGCCATCCATTTTGTGCTCACCATCGTCATCGCCAAGGTGTTCCTGGCCCCCGGCAGCGCTGTCTTCATCGCGACGCCCGGTATCGCCTGGCTGCTCACTGCCCTGATGGTCATCGGCATCGTCATCACGATTGCAGCGCTGTTGCACTATGATCTCGGCTTGTTCGCCGGCACCACCCAGCTGCGCAAACCACCTGCCGGCCCGACCGCAGATGATAACGGCCCGCTTCACATCACCGGCCTGCACCGCTATGTCCGCCACCCGCTCTATACCGGCATCATCGTGTTTTTGATCGGCGCCATCCGCACCGAATTCGATGTTGCAACCGCCGCCTGGGCGATCCTTTACATCCTCATAGGCACCTATTTCGAAGAACGCAGCCTGATCGCCCGCTACGGGGCGGCCTATGAAACCTACCGGCAACAGGTGCCGGCGTTCTTTCCCTGGAGGGGCAAAATAGGGTAGGTGTGGGGTAAATCTTCTGCCCCGGTCACACCAATTCACGGGCGCAATGTTCTTGTATTTCAATAGGGCTGCACGAACCAGCCAGGAGATGTTTCAATCACACCAACGCTAGAATTTAATCGAATTGGGAACGGGCCGGGAGCAAACTAATCCTGTGTTCACCCCGTACGTTTGCCGAATGCCTTGCGCCGGCTACTGCCCGCCCCGGGGGTCTCGAGCGCTTCTGCCGTCAGCTCGAGCACCGGCAGGTTCGGGCGCACCCCATGCGGTTTGAACTTGAGCCGGCAGCGGTCAGCCTCGCTCAGCCCGAACGTGCCGCCGTCCTTGGCGACCGGGCCTTGCGTGATCAATGTCTCGGCCAGCGAGATCATGCGCGGCGCCATGTCTTCGTGTCTGATGGTGGTGGAGGGGGCAAATTCAAGCTCATGGCCGGTAAAGGCGCGCAGGCCCTCGCTCAGCATCATGCGGTGCGATGAACTGGTTTGCGGGTTGTTGACGTCCAGCGGGATCAGTTGAAACCACAGCTGCAACGGCAGCTCGTTGCTCTGCATGCCTTGCGACTGCGTGATGAAATCCTCCCCACTGACAAACGTCTCGCTGGCCGGCCAGTGTACGCCAAGCGCCTCCAGCGATGCGGCAACAGCTGCGGTGACCGCGGTCGTGAACAGCGCTTCGGAAACCGCATCGAGCGGCTTTGATCCCGGGTCCAGCATCGACACGACAACATGCGCCTTGTGCCCGTCAATTGCCGCCTGCGCCTGCGGCCAACGGTTTTCGCCCATGGCCAGCGCCCGTTGAAAGACGCTGGCCGGTACCGGCGCGTCGCTCTGAATGAGGGTGATGATCTTGCCGGGAATGGCACACAATGTGGCAGGCGCGTCGTCCTCGCCGCCGATCACCAGTCCGTCGGCGATTTTTGGCCAGATCCCCGTCAACGCCGACTTCAGCATGGCGTTCGTCACAACAACAGGCTCGGCCAGTAGGATCGTGGCCATGAACGGATGTTGCGGCGATGTTGGTGTCATAACGGTCTTGCCTCGGCTGGCCCGGTCATGCCTTGCCTTCACATACATACAGCGTATAGGTCGCCGGACCGAATATATCGGCAGCATAGATCAGCGGCCCGACGGCCGACAAAAGACCGCTCAGGATCGGTCTTTTCCCGGTCATCGCCTTGATCACCACCCGGCTTTCCCACCAGGCAACAAGGCTGCGCCGGTAGTGCACCTGGGTGATGCGCGAGAATTGCCCGCCGATCGTCGCCACGATGACCTTGGTCTTGGCCGGCCGGTCGGTCATGCCCAGGATCAGGTCGCCGTCGGTGCGCAGCACCCGCACCAGCTCGTCGACCGCTGCTGTGAATTCATCCAGGTCGGCCAGGTGCACCAGTGTGTGGGTCGAGACCACGATGTCGAATGCGGCAGTGCCGAACGGCAGCTGCGCTGCCCCGCAGCACACCGCCAGATGTTCGCTGTCGGGAAATTTCGCTGTGCCCTTGGCCAGGGATTTCTGATTGATGTCCGCCCCGATATAGCGCACGCCCGGAAACAACGGCGCATAACGGAAATCATTGCTGGCGATATCAAGCAGCTGCATGCCTGGCTTGAGGCGGCGCGCGGTATAATTGCGCACGGCGCGAAAGAACCGGATCTTGTTCGGATGGCGCGCAAAAATCTCTTTCCAGCGCTGGTGCGCCATGGTGGTCGGTCCCCCAGAAAATCGGGCCCCACTTTGCCCGATTTGTGAATACGGAGCGCCAACCTACTCAACTTTCGCTGGCAGGGGGAGCCCTCATTTTGGCTTGACCACAGGCGCGTGCCTGCCAAGCGGGTTGACGTTTCGTCAAACTTGCGCTATTGACCGCGCCACCCTGGTAGCCGGTGTTTGGCGCCGGGACCTTTGAAAGGCAAGCCGATGCTTGGAATGAACGCAAATATATTGGGCGCGACGCCCGGTTGCTTCCAGGCCCTGCCGACGCGCTAGTTCGCGTTTGCGCCGGGTCCGCCCCGGTGCCGTCATCCCATAAAACCTGACTGAACCCCCAAACCGGGGCGCGTTCGGCGTTTGCGTTTCACCGCATCGGCGCCGCGCCGCACCGGTCCAGCAAACACGTTGGATGACCCAATGAGTGAACAAGAATTTCTCTACCGCATGCTGAACAGTGCAGTGCGTGAGACAAACCCATCATCGGCCCGCGCCGCTGCCATCCTGTCCTGGTGCCGGGTGAACGGCAAGTTTCTCGGCCTGCCTGATCTTTCTGAAGAGGACAAGAATGCCAAGGGCAAGAAGGCCAGGACGGCAGCCAGGAAGGCCCGCAAGCTTCGCAAGGCTGACGGTGAGCCCTGGGACCGCCTGCTGAAGGCACTTCACAGCCCGACGGCCAGGAAAAGAGCCCGCAAGAAGGTAGCGGCCAGGCCAATGCCGCCGGTCGAGATCGCCGAGCGTCTCGGCGCCCTTTTGGCGCTGGCGCCCGAGGACGCGCGCCTGCTCGCGGTCATGGTTGCCCTCAACCGGGTGCAACGGGCATCGGCGCTCAACTACCGGCTGCGCATGACCGGTGCTGACCAGATGCTGTTGATCGCCGAGTTGGCCGGACTGGACAATGGCGATGCGGTCGTCAAAAGCCCGATCGTGAGCCTTGGCCTGATCAGCATTGAAGCCAGCCGGAGTGGCGAGAAGGTCTACTACCTGAGCGATGCGCTTTGCCGGGCCCTGACCTATGCACCGGACGGCGATGACGGCCTGATCGAATGCCTGGTCGGCCCGCGTAGCCCGGCCGGACTGAACCTGAGCGATTTTGCCGAGACGGCCGAGACCGCCGATCTGATGTGCCGCATCATCTCCGGCGCGCTGGCGCGCCGTGCCGAGGGCGTCAACATCTTGCTGTACGGGCCGCCCGGCACCGGCAAGACCGAGCTGGCCAAGGTTATTGCGCAGGCCGCCGCCGGGCAACTGTTTGCCGTCGGTGAGGTTGACGAAGTTGGCGAAGAGCCGACCCGCTGGGACCGGGTCACCTCGCTCAAGCTCGCCCAACGTATCCTTGCCAACCGGTCCGATGCCGTCTTGCTGTTCGATGAGATGGAAGATCTCATCGGCGATGTCCGGCGTTCGGCAAATGGCGGCTACTACACCAGCCGCGACGGCTCCAAGGTGTTCGTCAACCGGTTGCTTGAGACAAACCCGGTGCCGACACTGTGGACCTCGAACGCGATTGACAACATCGACCCGGCGTTCCTGCGCCGCATGAGCTTTGTCTTGAAGATGGACACACCCTCAGCGGCTGCCCGCAAGCGCATCGTTGCCCGCATTGCCGAGGCCGAAGGGTTGCCGATGAGCCGCACCGCGGCTGGCGAACTGTCCGGCATTGCGCCGGAAGCCGTCACTGTTGCGCGCTCGGCGATCCGTACGGCGTGTCTGGCCGGTGGCAGCGCCGCCGAGGCCAGCACGGTGGCCAATGCGCTGGTGTGCGGTGTTCGTCACGGCCACCGTCCGGTGATCCGCAGCGGGGCAGGCGATGGCGTGTGCAAGTTCGACCTTGGCCTTTACCATGCCGAGACGGACATCGGCGGTCTTGTCGCCAGCCTGGCAAAGCCGGATGCACCGCGCGACTTCTCGCTTTTGCTGATGGGCCCGGCCGGCACCGGCAAGACCGCGCTGGCGCACCACCTGGCTGGTGTCCTTGACCGCCCGCTTGAGATCAAGCGGGTCTCTGACCTTGTCTCCAAGTGGGTTGGCGAGACCGAGCAGAACATTGCCGAGGCGTTCGCCACTGCGGCCGAGCGCGGCCACGTTCTGTTGTTCGATGAGATCGACAGCCTGTTGTTTGACCGTGCCACTGCCTCACGCAGCTGGGAGGTCAGCCAGGTCAACGAGCTGTTGACCTGGATGGACCAGCACCCGATGCCGTTCATCGCCGCGACCAACCACGCCGGCAAGCTGGACCCGGCCGCCATGCGCCGTTTCGTCTTCAAGCTCGAGCTCAAGCCACTTGACCGGGCCGGGGCCGCGCGCGCCTACCAGCGGTTCTTTGCCAAGAACCCGCCGGCGGCATTGGCCGGCATCGATGGCCTGACACCCGGTGACTTCGCTGTCGTTGCCCGCCAGCTGAGGTTTGCCGGCCACAGGCCGGAACCGGCCGAGATCGTTGAACTGTTGGCCGCGGAAGTCGCGACAAGGCCCGGTAAACTGGCCCGTATCGGCTTTCAGACGGGTTGATGGACTATGCTGACGGTACCGGCATCAAAAGCCTTCGTCATCCCGGTGAAAACCGGGATCCAGGGACGCCGATGTCAAGCCCTGCCCGGGTAGCCCTGGATTCCGGCTTTCGCCGGGATGACGGTTCCGGGCGCTTGCCCTTATGGCAGCTTTTGAGGTTACCAATTCAACAAGGTAACCGTTCCAATGCCTCCGCGGCGGTTTTCCGCTCATTAGCAAATTTATGTCAATATGCTGAAGGCTAGAAGATGTGAATAATGCGAAAGAACCAGGTATGACCGAGGCAAGCAACGTCCCCGAACGCCGTGCACACGAACGGGGAGTTTCTGACGAAAATGCCACTGTTCTGTATCCGAACGGGCGCACCCGTGTGCCGTGCCGCCTGCTCGACCGGTCGGCTGGCGGTGTGTCGATCAGGGTCAGCGCATCCGCCCATCTGCCGGCCGAGTTCATCCTGCTGACCGGGCCGCAGCAGACCCGCTCGGTCTGTCGCATCGCCTGGCGCATCGGTTCGCAGGCCGGCCTTGAATTCATCGAGGCCTTCACCGAAGCCGGCGAAAAGGCCGACTGGGCCCTGCCGATTACTGCCGAGCGGGCCCAAAAGGTGGTCAAATCCCGCCTCCTCAAGCGTCCGCTGATCATCAATTAGCTCGGCGATCCGCCAATCCGGTTGCCTGCGCCTGGCTTATCAATCCGATGGGTCTTGACGTGTGGTGACATGGCCACAGCGCCTACATTTGACCTTTTGGACGTAACCTGATTGGCCGAACGCGAAGGTCACTTCAACAAGCTGAAAATCATGCTGCCCTATCAAGCAGAGAAAGCGGCCAACAATATACTGCAAATTGCGCATCGCACTGCTCGACTGTTCCTGTTTGGCGAGCTCGAAACGATTGTATCAGAAAAGCCGGCAAGCTGGCGGTTTCCGCCAGGCTTGTCTAATACCAGATCCCAGTAGCAGCGACCTATTTCACCGGAGCGATTTTTTCCGCCAGCAAGGCGCGTGTCGCGCGGTGGTACCGGTACCATAAGCGGCG
>JABDJG010000097.1 GCA_013002595.1 Hyphomicrobiales bacterium
CGGCCAGAACACGGCGTGGACTGGGCTCTAGCCAACAGACGCGAAAACCCGGTCAAATGATTCAAAATAACGGTGAAGCGCTCTAAAAGAGGGTCACGGTCTTGTGGGTGTGATCAACAACGTCGACGACGCCGGGCACAGCCCTGGCGGCCACCTGCAAGGCCTGACGGGCCTCTTCGGAATGAACACGGCCCCAATAGTGAACAACGCCTTCCTGCACCACGACATTGAGATGAGGCAGATCCGACCAGGGTTCCTGCGACAGTGAATTCAGTAGTTTGTCGCGCAAATCGCGATCATCTTGTGATGGCGCACGGGTTGCCTGATCACGTTGAGCGGCAAGAGCCTGCAAAAGGTTGGCGCGGCTGACAATGCCGACAACCTTGCCGTCGCGAACGACGGGAACACGCTTGATCTTGTGCTTCTCCAGGGTTTCGGCAATCTGCCAAACCAGCGTGTCTTCGTTAACGGTCACCAGGTCGCGCGTCATAATGTCGTCGGCCCGCATCGCGTGGGTTTTCACGAATTCCTCGGCCAGGCGCACCTTGCCGCCAATGGCCGCCAGCCACCAGGAAGAATAGTCCCGGGCGCCCAACTCCGAACGCCGGATCAGGTCTCCCTCGCTCACAAGGCCGAGCAAGACGTCCTTGTCATCGACGACCGGCAGAGCGCTGACGGCGTTGTCCAACATCAGCTGGACCACATCCAGCACCGCCGTATCGGTTCGTGCGGTGATCACTGGTGACGTCATGATGTCTCGTGCATGCATGAAAATACCCATTCAAATTGTGAGTTGATCGACGGCTACAACGGGTAGTCCCGCTGCGGGTCGATGCCTGCCTCGGTGATGAACTTGCACATCTGACGCACCTGCACTGGCTGCAGAGAATGGGCCGGATGAGAGAATTCGGCAAAATGTCCATTGAGTTTCACACCCATGCGCCCACCATGTCGCTGTTCGATTTCGCTGCCAAGTTCACGCAGGACCGACTCGACCGAACGCGTCGAAATATTGGCGCTGACTGGATGAGCGAACAGCGCATGCAGGGCCTTACGATGCTTGTGATTCATTGGTGATTCTCGTTGTTGTTGCTTCGCAGCAACAATCAACGAGCTCGCCCATTCGAGCATTGACGTGGATCAAGCAGGCTCAGTTTTGAGACTACTGAAGCGTTTCCAGGTAGGCGATCAGGTCGCTGGTTTGTTCGGCAGTGAACACAAACTCGGGCATGTCGGGGTGCCCGGTGCTGATGCCTTCGGCCAGGGCCTCGGCGAGCGATGCCGGCGGGTAGCGGGTGACCACCTGCCTGAACGGCGGGGCCTGCTTGTGGGTGCTGGCGTCGGTCTTGGTGATGGCGTGACAACGGGCACAGTTTTCACGGGCGATCCCCTGACCCGCGTCCGCATCCTGTGCGCTGGCCGGTGAGGCGAGCGCAGACAGCAATACCGCGGCGGCAGCGGCCCATGATGAAAATGTTATCCTGGCTGGCATGTTGAGGCTCCACACAGTTGTGCCCAAAGGGTAACTTGATGCCCGGCTGCTTCCATTGATTCAGATCATTTGCGGTATTTGGCCGGCGCCTGCGGGTTGTTGGCCGGATTGGTGTCGTGCTTTGCCATCGACACGACGATATCACCGCCAACCAGTGGTTGGAGATCTGATTCCAGCGCATCAGCCTTGTCTTTGGCGTAGGTCTCGTCGCCATCAATATAGAGCGTAAACGCTTTGATATATTTGGCTTTCTTAAGAGGGTTTGCGATCGTGTCCCGGGTCCAGGGGTAGAGCGGATTGTCGGTCTGCCCGTGTTTCTCACATTCAGCGACATAATCGGCAAAGGCGTCGTACTGGCATTTCAGGATGGTGTTGTGCTTGTCCAGAACGCCTGCAAGCGGCGCCAGGACCGGGTCCTTCATATCGCGCCGGGCAATCTCGGCCGGTGCATCTTCCAGCACAAGGCGCAGCTGGTAGTTCCATTGTTCAGACATGTTTCATTCCTCTGGAGACGTTAAGGCCTGTTAACAGTAGAATTCAATCTGACCGATGTTTTTTGCGTCTGCCATCATTTTATTGGAGTAGCGCTTGCTGATCAGGTCACTCAATTCGTTGCGATACTCCGCGCTCATGCGTATTGCGCCGATGGCGCCGGATCCTCTTATGATGTCTTCTTCGTGCACCTGCTCCAGGCGCGCTGCCTTATTAACTTCAGGACCAATCAGGGTGAATTGATGACGCGTGGTCGAGCCAAAATCACCACTCAGGACTTTGCCGATGTGCAGTCCAACACGCAAGTGAAGTGAATCGTTTCCAATACGTATGAGCGCAACGGCCTTGATCGCTTCCTCGGCGGCTTTAACTGCATCGTTACATTTTTCACTTGCCGATCCGTCAGACGGCAAGATCCAGAATGCCATCAGACCATCACCCATGAATTTGTCGATGTGACCGCCGTTCGAAATGATCGGTGACGACTGCTCGTTGAAGAACCGCTGGACAATATCAGCGGTTCTGTTCGGCGCAAGCTCGACAACATGCCGGCTAAAGTCGACCACGTCGGAAAACCATATAATGGCCCGTTCGACCTTGTAGTCTGTAAGCTTGCGCCCGCCCGCTTGCAGCCGCCTGCCCAATGCGTATTCATTGGTGTAGGCTTGCAGGATCCGAGTATCATCTTCCAATTGCCGACTTTGCGTCGACGCTTTGATGCTGGCATCCTTCAGCTTGAGCGATATGATCTTGGCAATGTTCCGCCAAAGCAGATCAGCTTGCGGATGCTGCTCAATTTTTACCTTATCAATCTCCAGAAGTTCGACCTGGCTTTCGCAGGCGACCAGATCATACCAACGCCGACACCCGTTCCCGAGGAGATTTTGCTCTCCGACCACTTCATGGTGCTGGCGCATGAAGAGCGTCCGGTCACCCTCACGCACAGCCACCGAACCGAGAACTATGACCCACAATGATTCTGCTGCATCACCATGCCGGCAGACAAAGTCTCCCTCGGACAACCTGCAAGGACGGACGTCGAGAGCCACGATATCAGCAACGTCATCCACCAGGCCACTGGCGACCAGCGCAGCCTGGTAACGTGGTCGCAGGCCTTTCAGCTCAATAATATCCAGTTTCTCGACCATCCCGCTTGTTTAGGTTCTGACTGCTTCAGACAAAGCTGTAGGATAGACCAAGCGAATTGTGTCAGCGTTGACCCATATCAAGCAGGCTTCAGTACCACGCGTCAGGCATGGCCTGCTTCTTGCGGTCAACGAAGTCGCGCAAGGCTTCATCGATGCTTTCGTCCATTGGCGGGGTCTCGTAGTCCTTCAACATCTGCTGCCAGCGCTCATGCGCCCGTGTGGCGGCATCCTTGCTGCCCTTTTCTTCCCACTGCTCGACACTTTCGGAATCCGACATCTGGGCATCGTAGAATGCGGTCTCGTAGTTGGCCAAAGTGTGACGACTGCCGAGGAAATGACCGCCTGGCTCAACCTCGCGGTAGGCATCTGCAGCAAGTGCGTTGTCATCGGTCTTCATGCCCTGGAGCATAACCTGCAGGGCGCCGAGGCGGTCGGCATCCAAGATCAGTTTTTCATAGCCGACGTGCAGGCCGCCTTCCATCCAGCCGGCCGCATGGAGCACGAAGTGGGCGCCGGCCAGGGCGGTCGAGTGCATGCTGTCGGCGCTCTCGTAAGCGGCCTGCGCATCAGGCACCTTGGAGGCGGTCAGCGAACCGCCACAGCGCAGCGGCACACCAAGCCGGCGGGCGAGCTGGGCAATGGCATAGTTCGACATGACCGGCTCGGGCATGCCGAAGGTCGGCGCGCCGGACTTGAGGCTCATCGACGACAGAAAATTGCCAAGAACGAAAGGTGCACCCGGGCGCACCAGCTGGGCATAGGCCCCGCACGCCATGCCTTCGGCCAGGGCCTGGGCCACGCCGGCCGCGGTCGTGACCGGCCCCATGGCACCGCCGAGGATGAACGGCACCACGACGATGCCCTGATTGGCACCGCAATAGACTTCAATGGCCTCGGTCACCACCTTGTCGACCAGCAAGGGCGAGTTGGTGTTGACGTTGCCCATGATGACGCACTTTTCCTCAAGCGTTTCAGGCCCGTGCAGAATGCGGCACATCTCGACACAGTCCTCGGCGCGGGATTTTTCGGTGATCGCACCGAGCGAGGGCTTTTCCGACCAGCGCATGTGGCCGTAAAGCATATCGAGATGGCGCTTGTTGACCGGCACGTCGCACGGCTCGCAGGTGACGAAACCGGAGTGATGCAGGCTCGGCAGCATGGCCGTCAGCTTGACGAGGTTCTCAAAATCGGCAATCGAGCCATAGCGCCGGCCCTTGCTCAGGCAACGCACGAAGGGCGCACCGTAAATCGGCGCAAAGACCGTATGCTTTCCGCCGATGCGGACCGTCTTTTGCGGATTGCGCGAATGCTGTTCGAATTCGCCCGGCGCGGTTTTGAGCAATTGACGGGCCATGCCTTTGGGCAGGTGGACACGGCTTTGCTTGACATCGGCACCAGCTTCGCGCCAGCGCTTCAGAGCGCTCGGATCCTCACTGAATTCCAGGCCGATTTCCTCTAGGATCCAGTCGGCATGGTCCTCGATGCGGCGAAGGGCATCTTCATCCAGAAACGCGTAGTACGGAATGTTGCGGGTGATATAGGCCGGTCCCGCCGGCGTGGTCGTTGCGCGGCTGCGGCGCTCTCTGCGGCGGGCTGACTGGCGCATTGGGTTCTCCTGGTTCGATCGCCATTATGGACGTGAACACGAATGAGCGCGACACGCTTTCGCGTGCTTGTGGTCAGGCGTCTTCGCGGCACAAGGCCTGCGACAGGCAGTGAACGCCGCCGCCGCCGAGGGTGAACATCGACATGTCAGGATCAAACACCTCAAAGCCGAGCGCACGGATGCGGTCGTTGAGACCACCCGAGCCCTTCATCGACAGCACCTTGTCGTTGCCGAGCGCGACGAGATTGACACCGAGATCCTTGGCCTCGCCGTAGGGAACATCAACAAACTGAAAGCCTCTTGCCTTCAGCAGATCGAGCAGCCAGGTTTCCATGGCATCGGTGCAGGCAACGAGCAATTTAGGCGCCAGCGGCACGACCAGGCCGTCCATGTGGACGAACTCGCGTGAAATCGGCGCTGTGACGGCCTCCCAGCCCTCATCGCAGACCATCTGGGCAACCTGTTCGGAGCCTTCGCGTTCGGATCGCTCGCCGCAATAGCCGATGAGGACAAACCCGGGTTCCAGAATATTGAAATCACCACCTTCGAAATGGCCAGCCGAGGCATAGTTCCAGATCGGGATGCCGGTCTGCTGGTAGAACCTTATGGCGGTCACATAATCGGCGCGGCGCGATTTCAGCTGCATATGACAGATGAGCGCGCCCCAGGGGCTCATGGCCGATGAATCGCGGGCAAAGAAGTTGCGGTGCAGAACTTCATCGGACTCTAGATAATGGCAGGTAACGCCGGCGCCCTCGTAGATCGAGACCATCTCGGCATGCTGGGACATGGCCGTCTGCAGGTTGAACTCAACGCCGGTGCGGTCCTGATTGTTCAAGGTCCGCATGGTGATCGGTCCGGCGTCTATCCAGCGGAAGTATTCAGGTTTGCCGAGCAGCACATCCTTGAGCGGTGCATAGTCGTTGTTGATGCCCCATTGGCGGCCATCAGCGCCCGTGACTGACATGTTCCACGTCCCCAATTGAAAAACAATGCGGGACGCACTGAGCCACGAAATCTCGAAGCTGACAAGCGTACATGTTGCGTCAAAACGGCACCGGGCCGGTGCTGACTTTCAGCCTAAACCGCTAACGCCGGCGGAACTGGCGGCGTGGCTGGGGCTTCAAGGCACCGCCGGCGCGCTCGTCCTTGTGACGGTAGACCACCCTGCCCTTGTCGAGATCGTAGGGCGTCATCTCAACGGTCACACGATCGCCGACCAGCGTCTTGATGCGGTTCTTCTTCATGCGGCCGGAGGTGTAAGCGATGATTTCATGGTCGTTTTCGAGCTTCACCCGGTATCTCGCATCAGGCAGGATGTCGGTCACTACCCCGTCGAATTCGAGCAACTCTTCTTTCGCCATGCATTCATCTCCTTAAGGCACAATCTGAATTTTGTGCGTTGAATTTTGAGCACTCGCGGCGCGCGCAATTTTCCAGGCGCCAGTAATACCGTGGCCGTTGATTACCCGTTTGGCGATGATTTATCCAGTCCCATTGACGCTGCGAGCGCGCTTTTTATTGCATAGAGGGCCGGTTGCGGCCGGAATCGGGCGTCGTGCACTACTGAAATGCGGCAATCGGCTCAGGCGGATCGTAGGCAATCGCCAGCGCGTCACTGAGTTCGAACGCCTTGCTGAACAGGGCCCGACCGGTGATCGCACCGGCAATATTGGGCAGATATTTCAACGTCGAGATGTCATCGAGGCTCTTTACCACGCCGCTGGCGATGACCGGTGTCTTGATCTCAGCGGCCAGTTGGGCGGTATGCGACAGGCAACTTTCGGGCAAATCATCATCCCGGTCGATATCGGTATAGATGATGGAAGCCAGTGGCACGTCCTCGAACTGGCGAGCAAACTCAACCGGCGTAAAGGCGGTGGTCTCACGCCAGCCCTCAACCACGACCCGGCTTTGCCTGGCATCGACGCTGACGACGACCTGGTCCGGATAGGCAAAGGCTGCTGCCCGGACAAACGCCGGATCCTTGACGGCGGCGGTTGCAATCACCACGCGCCCGGCGCCGGCTTCAATCCAATCCCTGACATTCTCGATTGACCGGATGGCACCTGCAACCTGCACGCCGGTGCCGGTTTTTCTGATGATTTGCGAGATCAGATCGGCGTTGTCACCCTGGCCAAATACAGCATCAAGGTCCACGACATGCAGCCATTCGGCGCCTTCATGGGCAAACTCGATGGCGCTTTCCAGCGGATCTGCCTCATAGACCACCGGTTTATCCATCCGACCGCGCAACAGATTCACGCAGCGACCGTTCTGCAGCTCGATATCGGGGTAAATGATCATCGCTCTCTCCCTGAACCGGCGGCGGAAAGGTAACAATTCGATGCACGATTCTGCCGCAACTGTTTGATTTATGGCGTTTTTGGTGCGGGCAAGGGCCTCTGCCGCGTCACCGCTGACAAACTTACTCCCGCGATTATGCGCCTAGTTTGACGCAACGAAAAGAAAATTAACGATAACGGCTATTCAGCAGCGGGTTCCTGGACCGCGATCTTGCCGGCAGCAGCCGCAGCCGCAGCATCTGCACGCGCCTTTTCACGGGCTGACCTGGGCGAGTTTGCGCCCTTGTCATTATCGTCATCGTCTTCTTCGTCCTCGACCGTCACGTTGAGCCTCGGGCGGGCGAACTCGATGCCGTACTCATCAAAGGCATCCTGGACGGCGGCAAAGACATAGCGCCGGATCAAGAATTGCTTGCCGGGCTTCGACATGAACTTTGTGGAGATCACAAAGCCATAGTCGTCTACTTCAACCGCGCCTTGCGACTTGAACGGCTGGATGAAATCTTCAGCGATATCGGGGTTTTCCAGCATCTGCTGGCCAACCTGTTTGAGAATCTTGCGGACGCGGTCGACATCGGTGTCGAACGGCACCCGGAACTTGAGCTTCATGATGGCCCAGTCACGCGAATGGTTGGTGAGAGTCTTGATTTCGCCAAACGGCACGGTGTGGACCGCGCCGCGGTGATGGCGCAGGCGCATGGAACGGATCGAGATCTGTTCAACCGAGCCGCGGACATCGCCAAGTTCGACATATTCGCCAAGCCGGAAGGCATCGTCGATGAGAAAGAAGATGCCCGATACGATGTCGCGCACCAGGGTCTGCGACCCGAAACCGATGGCCAGGCCAATGACGCCGGCGCCGGCCAAAATCGGCCCGATATTCACACCCATCGATGACAGGGTGATCATGACGGCGATGATGCCGAGCGTAAGCTGGATTGACCGTTTGATCAGCGGCAGCAATGTGCGGATGCGCGACAGGCCGGTGCCGCCCATTTCCATTTCGCCCGGCTCGCCGCCGTGTTCTGCGGCACGCTCAGCATCTTCTTCGGCAATCTTGCGGTCGATCCAGATGCGGATCATCTGCCAGACGCCATAGGCAACGAACAGGGTGACCGCCACCTGCAGCAGCGCGCCGGCGATCTGCTCACCAATGCCGGCGCCGGCCATGGCAAAGAAATCCACCCGCCAGGCCGCCGCCAGCAGGAACACCAACAGGCAGATGACGGCGAGACGGGCAACGCGCATGAAAGCGGCGGCAACCTGGTCATTGTCCTCGCTGCGCAGCGCCGCCTCACGTTCAAGAGCAGCATCCAGGCCCGGCCAGACCAGGCCAATGGCAATCGTGAACAGGGCCGCGCCAAACCGCGGCGTGTAGCCAAGAAAGGCTGCCGTCACCAGGGCAATGAACAGAACGATGATGAAGACCCATAACAGATGCGGATAGACGCGGGCGCACAGATTGCGGACCCTCCGGGTATCCATGCTGGCCGGACAGATGTCATTGGCAATTGAGGCCCGGTTGAGGAAGACCGATGCCGACAACAGCAGCGTCGTCATGGCCCCGACCGAGATCAGCAACAGCGTATGGACATCGCCCACGATGCCGAGCGTTCCGAACAGGGCGCAGGTGAAAAAGCCGAAGGCGCCGAACACGACGGTCGCCATGATGGTCCAGTACAGCCGGATGGCGCCTGCATCAGCGAACAACGGGATGCGGATTGCTGAGTGAGCCGGTGAAAAATAGCTGTAGGCGGCCGCGGACACAAACCGGATCACCGCGATCGCCGAGAGATAGAAAATGAACACCGTCCGGTCGCGCGCCTCGTCTTCGGCCAAAACGAAGTAGATTGCGGTCGCAACCGCGATGAACAGCAGCGCCCTGGCGATCCGGGTCATGAAAACACCGAAGGCCGCACCGACCTTGGCGCCCATGCTGACGCGGTCGCGGGCAGCAATATCGTTTTCAATGGCAACAAAACGGCCCCGCAACACCAGCTCGGCCGCCATGCCGCCGGCAACGGCAATCAGCAGAACCCACAAGAACCGGGCGAAACTGCCGTATTCGCGGTTGCCGGTCAGGCTGGTCCAGGCGCGCCCCGGTATGGCCGGGTACTCGCTGAGGGTACCAAACACCTCAGATGCCCGTTCCTGGACCGTACCGAATGCGCGCTGGAGCCTGAAGGCAATGACGGCGGGATGATAGTCATCGCTGTGTCCGGCCGTCTGCCGGCCGGTTTCGCCGGACAGCTTTTCCAGAAGCAGCCGGCGGACCTGCTCATCGGACAACTCGGCAATAGAGTCCTTGGTGAGCTCTGCCTGCTGTGCCATTGCCGGAACGGTCACATAAGACAGGCTCAGACAGGCGAGCAACACCAGTGGCAACCAGATCAGCCTTCCCCACAGCATTGGCACATCCCTTTTATCGCCGCTGATATAGAGCGGTTCAGCACGATACTGGTTGATTGCAGCAAACGCCACCAATCAAACATTTGTCATAATGTTCGGATGTGCCGGCGATTGCCTCAACTGATCACCGGCAGTTCCGGCGCGGCGCGTTTGGTGAGCAGTTGTGGCGGGCCTTCGCGGATGACGATGTTTTCCTCGTGCACCATCAGCTTGCCGGGGGCAAATTCCATGCCGGGCTCGAGCGTTAGAACCATGCCGGGTTCAAGCTCGGTAAAATCCCAGGATGTGTGTGAAGGCCATTCGGTCAGCTGCATGCCCAGACCATGGCCGAGCCTGCCGACATCGTTGCTGAGTGCGCCTGCCTCCTCGAGCACCTTGTTCATGGCCGTGAACAGGTCTGTCGTCGTTGCGCCTGGCCTGGCGGCCTCCAGTCCCGCTTCGGTTGCCCTGAAGACATCCACATAAGCCTTTGAAACCGCATCAGAAGCGCTGCCGAAGGCATAATTGCGGTCGAAGTCGCAATAATATCCGTCAAACACCGATCCGGTATCGAGGATCAGGACATCACCGTCGGCGGTGCGGCGTTCGGTTGGCGGGGAGATGATATCACCGTAGCCGCCGCGCGCCGCACGCCCGACCAGATAGGGACAATCATCGGCGCCGCAATTCAGCAGCTCGATCTTGAACCGGCGGAAGATGTCCGCCTCGGGCATGCCCAGTTCGGCAAAGCCGGGCAGTGCATCAAAAGCATCGGACGCAACGCCGCAGATATGGGCTATTTTTTCGATCTCGGCTTCGGATTTGACCATGCGCAAATCGCGCACGACGCTGGTTGCATCGACGAATTCGGCTGCGGGAAATTGTTCACACAAGCCAGCATATTGCTCCAGCGGCATGCGCAGGTGGGTTTCCTTGCCCATCATGACGCCGATGCGGCTGGTCGGGTCGGTCATTTCCTGGATCGCCTCGGCGAGCAGGACGATGCCGTCATCGGCCGGGTTGGGCGATGACCAGGTTCTGATATCCTTGATCCAGGTGCGCGACATGCATTGCGCGCCGATGGCCGGGATGACGGCGACCGGCTTGCCCGATGCCGGCACGACCAGGAACCACGGCCGGGTCGGGCTTTGCCAGAACTGGGTGAGGAAGCCCGAAAAATAACGCACTTCGGGCTCGGTGGTGAGCAGCATCGCGTCCATGGAACCGAGCGCCATGGCGGCTTGCGCCTTTTCCAGGCGTGCCTCGAATTCGCTGACCGGAAATCCGCGGGACGGTGCTTCACGCCGCGGCATGGCCAACGATCTCCTGGTAAATGTCCGGAGAGGTTGCACCCTCCGAGCCGATCAGCAGCACGCGAGAATTTTCGCTGAGCCCGAGACCTGTGCGCAAATCCTGGCGGCGCGCGGCATCGATGAGGGCGGCAAGACCGGCAACACCCGATTCGCCCCCAACGATCGGTATGCCGCCCGGTGCCCCGGACGCAAGCAGGCGCATGGCCGGCGGGATGCCGTCATCGGTGATGGTGATATAGTCCGAGCTGCACGGTTCCAAAATGTCCCAGGCGAGGATCGAGACTTCGCCGCACGACAGGCCAACCATCATGCTTTCAACTTCGATCTGATAGGCGGTCGCCGCGTGATTGCGGGCGCTCAACAACAGACACGGAGCCTCGGTCGGTTCGACAACCACGATACGCGGCAGGTCGGCGCCGGTTTCAAGCCACAAGCCGCCGGCAAAACCTGCAGCAAGGCCGCCGCAGCCGGTTTGCAGGAAAACGTGCGTCGGCAGGTTATCCGGCTCCAGCGCATCCAGTACTTCGCGAACCATCACCGTATAGCCTGCCATGATGTCACGCGGCCGTTCCAGATAGCCCGGATAGGATGTATCGGAGACGATGAACCAGCCGTTCTTGTCGGCTTCGGCAGCGGCGTGATAGACGGAGGCATCATAGTCGCCCGCAACGCGGATGACTTCAGCACCGAAGGCCTCCATTGCCTCCTTACGGGCATCGCCGACACCGGCGTGGATGTAGATCTTGCACGGACAGCCGGCGCGCTGGGCGCCCCAGGCGAGCGAGCGGCCATGATTGCCGGCGGTGGCGCTGGCGACGGTGATCTGGCCACACAGATCGGCATGTTCACCCTTGCGGATCGATTCCATCGAAACCCGGTTGCCGGTGCGGCTCTCGATGACTTCCTGAAGCTGCTTGATAACGGCAAAGGCGCCGCCGAGCGCCTTGAAACTGCCGAGACCGAAGCGCAGGCCTTCATCCTTGTAATAGATCGCCGAGAGGTCAAGCTCGCCGGCCAGCGCAACCAAGCTGTGCAAGGGGGTCGGCTCGTAGCCGTGCCATTGTGCGATCTCTTGCTGGGCTTCGTGCATGAGCGATGTCGGTAAAACGTCTTGCAGGCGGTCGGGATACGGCGCCGCCACGATGTCACAGTGAACATGGTCCTTCACGAGACCGGGCAGTTTTTCGAATTCGTGCAGCACCAGCGGTTTACTCCATGGCCGTGTTGAGCGCCTTGGGCAGGGCCTCGGCGAGGGCATCCAGATCGGCCGGGGCCCCTGCGCTCACCCGTATA
>JABDJG010000119.1 GCA_013002595.1 Hyphomicrobiales bacterium
GTCTTGCGCAACGCATAGTCGCCCGGTGAATATTTGTGGAGATCGGCTGCATCAAGCGAGGAGATCATTGCCCAATAGACCCGGTCGAATATGAAACCGAGCTTGGTCGATACCAGTTTTCCATCGACATGCAGATACTGCGGGAAGATTGAAACCTGACTGTCTGACGTCAGCCGCGTCAGCTGCTTCAGAAAGTCAGCGGTTCCATCCTCAAGCACGTTGTGGACACCGCGCGCAGCAAGATAGCGCGCATGTTGCTTGATCATTTCATCGATTAGCCTGTCAGCCTCGGCATCGCTGGCGGGGAGGCCGAATGTGACGTCGCCGACAGCTTCCAGTTGCTTGTCACGCCGTTGCGCGCCGCGCCGCGAATTTGCTGATCTTTTCGTTGCATAAAGCTCTGCATAATTGGGTTGCAGGGCGATCTGGTGGGTCTGGTTGGCGGATCGCGTGGTGATCAGCGCGCTGAGCGGATGGGGCCGTCCGTTCCATGTTTCGGGCAGATGATTGAGCCAAATGCCATCGGCATCGGGCAAAGCTGCCACAATGGCCTTCCAATATGGCGTCAGACCCAGCGCCGACTGGGCCAGAAAAGACGGGTCGTACACACCAAGTCCGTATGTCGCGATCTGGGCGGCCAGCCATTCCGCGATGCGGTAACTGCCATGTTGTCGTATGGCGAGAGGCAGGATGAATTTGATTTTTCCGTCGGCGCCGCGTCCGGTGACGATCTGCGCCTGTACACCATTTGGCCTGCCGATGGTGTTGTACCAGGCAAGGCACCACTCATAGGTTTGATAAAGTGTCGTCGCCCCGGCTGATTGCAGGGCCATCCAGTCCTCGCGCAATTCCGCCGGGTCCAAATGCACTTGTATGTCGATCTGAGCGTGATGCTGCATCGGTCTGGTGACAAATTACCTGTAGGTGCCTTTTCTTGCAGCCTAGCAAGCGAACGTAAATATTTAGGTGCTATTGCTGCTGGCGACGGAAACTTTCTTGCCATCACAATGAACAAGACCTCGATACTGAAGACCGGGCTGGATTTGTTGTTCTACTCGGGACTCTCGAACGCTTTTGCGGCGCCTTGCCGCGGAATTGGTGCCATTTTCATGCTGCACCATATACATCCCGGCGCTGTTGAGTCGGGCGGCTTTGCACCGAATGCGGAGTTGGAGG
The DNA here is from genome assembly GCA_013002595.1 of Hyphomicrobiales bacterium. Classification (GTDB taxonomy): domain Bacteria; phylum Pseudomonadota; class Alphaproteobacteria; order Rhizobiales; family Aestuariivirgaceae; genus JABDJG01. The sequence goes on from JABDJG010000119.1 coordinate 1,177, forward strand.
TGACCCCTGAGTTCCTGGCCAAAGTCATCCACTTTGCCAAAACAAGCGGCTATGATCTTATCTCCCTCGGTGACGCGGTCGAGCGACTGAAATCGGGTAACTCCAGCGGACGGCCGTTTGCCGTATTTACCATCGACGACGGATATCGGGACAATCATGAACATGCCTGGCCGGTATTCAGGCAACTGAACTGCCCCTTCACGATTTTCATCAGCCCGGCCATAACCGATGGGGTGTGTGAATTATGGTGGCGCGGCCTGGAGGCGCTCATTGCCGGTACGCCGCATCTGTCGGTCGACGTCGGCGATCAGCACTTTGAGCTCGATACACATAGCGATGCTCAAAAGAGCCATGCCTTTGACAAGCTGTATTGGCCTGTTCGCCAGTTGCCCGAACAACACCAGCGCGCCTGGATCAGAACGATCTGCAGCGAACACGGCATCAATATCGACGCGTTGTGCCGTTCGGCCGCCATGACCTGGGACGAGGTCCGCGAAATTGCCTCAGACCCGTTGTGTACGATCGGCGCCCACACGATCAATCACTATGCCGTTGCCCGGCTCGACCCCGCAGACGTGATCGCCGAGGCGCAGCAGTCCCGCGACCGCATTGAAAAGGAAATCGGCACCCGGCCGGACTTTTTCGCGTATCCATATGGCGATGAAACATCTGCCGGCCCACGTGACTTTGAACTCATTCGCCAGGCAGGTTTCGCCGCTGCGGTGACGACGCGCAAGGGCATGATGTTTCCCGAACACAAGGATCATTTGACCGCGCTGCCTCGGGTTTCCCTGAACGGCGGTTACCAGAAGCTGCGCTATGTCGATGTTCTGCTGTCAGGTACGGCGTTTGCGATCTGGAACGGTTTCAAGCGTGTCAAGGCCGCTTGATCGCTCAGGAATCATTCATATCGGCACAGTACCGACGATTTTCCCAATATGCTCTACCTTTGGCAGGCGCGCCAGCGCCTCTGCCAGTTCAGCCAGTTCAAAGCGCTTTTCATCGATAACCGGCTTTGTGCCGTGCAAGGCCATGGCTGCCGCCATCGCCCGAAACATCTCGCAGCTGCCAACGGTTACACCTTGCAGGCGAACATGGCGCGTAACGATGCGTCCAAGCTGAAGCTCGCTCGCCGCACCGCCCAGCACGCCGATGACGGCGATGGTGCCGCTGGCTTTGATGGCCGCTGCCGACTTGTCCAGCGTTCCAGCGCCGCCGACCTCAACGATGTGATCGACACCTTCGCCATCGGTGATGTCACGGGCGGTTTTGTGCCAGTCTGGCGTGGCTTTGTAGTTGATGAGATGATCGGCGCCCAGTCGGCCGGCCAGTTCCAGCTTTTCATCGCTTGACGAGGTCAAGATCACCTCGGCGCCCTGCATTTTCGCAATCTGCAGCGCGAACAGCGAAACGCCGCCGGTACCCTGCAGCAACACGGTTTGCCCGGCTTTGAGATGGCCTTCTTCGATAAGCGCGTTCCAGGCGGTGACCGCAGCGCAGGGCAGGGTGGCTGCTTCCTGCGCCGACATGTGCGCCGGCGCCCTGACCACCGCATTGGCCGGAAGTTGCATCAGTTCGCACGCTGTGCCATCGAGTGGTCCGCCATGTGCGCCGATGAGGGTGTCGCGCCCGGCTGTCCCGTGCAGCCAGGTCCGGCTGAACGCCGGGCACACCAGATCACCCTGTTTAACACGCGTAACGTTGGTGCCGGTCGCCACAATCCGCCCGGCGCCGTCGCATAGCGGCACAAACGGCAAGCTGCCCCCCATACGCCCGTAACCGCCCTGCATCATCACCAGGTCGCGCGGATTGATCGAAATGGCCTCAATGCGGATAACCACATCGTCCGGCCCCGGTTCGGGGTCCGCCAGTTCGACAGGGCGGATATTTTCCAGCCCCCAGTTACCTTCAATCCGCATTGCCTTCAAGGTTCACGCTCCAAGTGGTTGTTATCGCTGCAGCCGGCCGGCTGACACACCAGCTATCACAGTCCTTCCCGCAAAGCCCAGTCATCTTTGGCGACACTGCGGTAGTCGCTGGGCTGGTAGGGTGCAAAGACTTCGGCCAATGGGGCAAACAGGCCTTTCTTGCGCAAGTGATTGACACCGATGTCTTGCAGGAGTTCGTCCAGATAGTGCTGCAGATGGACGATAAGCCGTGCCGCACGGGCGTGGCTGAACGGCATCCAGCTTCGCTTCCATCTTGCAAGAGTATCGATTTCCCGCTGCATTGCAGTCTGGTCGGGCAGTTGATGGCGTCCCTCGATCAGGGCCGCCAGCCAGCGCGCCTGCATGCAGTAAGCAAGAATATTGGAGACCGTCGATGCATAACCGACAAAGGCAAGCCCGGGCGCATTGGGATGCAGTATTTGGCGGTAAAGATAGATGCCGTCATCGGCAAATCCGAGTTCTCGCTTCAGAGGCGCGCTCAGATAGCTGTAGTCACTGCGCCAGCCGGTGCCGAATATCACCGTATCTACCTTGATATGATTGCCGTCGGTGAGCGTGACACCATCACGATCGAACTGCTCGATCTCGCCCAGGTGGAAACTGATGTCACCATTCCTGACGGATTTGTAGAACGCAGGTCTTGGAACCATGGTGGCTTCACTGAAGGCGCCAAATTCGGCTTTTTCATCGGGAACCAGGCTGACCCGCGTGCCAAAATTCGATCCAAGCCGGCACTGGAAGAACAACAGCAGTTCGACAACCCGCCAGAACAGCCAGACAAGCGGCTTACCGACGCTGTGAACGGCATGTTCAAGCGCCGTCAATGTCTTGTACGGTGGGATCACTGTCACCGTCAGACGATTGAGCAGCCCCCATTTGAACGGCAGAATGCCCGCCAGATTGCGGGGCACGGGCCAGTGCAGCTTGCGCGCAATGATGTGGGCAGATTGTCCGTGCTTGCTGGCCGACAATGCTGCATCGGTCGCGCTCTTGCCGTAGCCAATGACGGCGATGTTTTTTCCGTCCAGCAAATCTGCCGATTTAAGGTCCTTGATGTGATGAATATCGCCCTGGAAGTTTTCCTGGCCCGGAACATCGGGGACGAACGGGATATTCGAATAAAGCCCGACGCAGACAACGACCAGATCGAATTGTTGTGTGGACGTTTTGCCCGCTGATTTGCTGGACACGCGCCAGCCTTCGGACTTGCCGGCTGCCCGCGCCACCTTCACGACCGGTGTGTTGTACCTGATGCATTTGCGGATATCGAAATTGTCGGCATAATCCTCCAGATACTGTTGCATGACCGGTCCGGGCGTAAACTGCGGCGTATCGGGCGGCAATGGATAGTCTGGAAATTCGTACAGCTCCTTTTGAACCTGTACGCCGTAATCGAGATAGCCATCGGTCCACACGCCTCCCAACCGGTCCTGACGCTCAAAAACCGTGCACTCAACGCCAATGGCCTGCAATGTCCTGGCTGTCGCCAGTCCGGCAACCCCGGCGCCGATGATGCCGGCGGTCTTGACCTTGCTGTAGTCCATCACGCTGGCCCGTTGACGCGGTTGAACAAACCCACGATAGGGCGCAGTGCCAGACCAAAAATCCACATGATCAGCAGATACCCGCCAACGAGGGTCCACAGAACCAGCGCCCAGGCTGCCCGGTAAAAGGCCATTGATTTCACATCGGGGCCGGGCAACCGTGATTGCACCTTCATGATGTGAACCGCATGCACAACACCGCAAGCGGTCCCCAATAACGTTCCGCCCCAGAACACAAGACCCAGCATCGTGGCACCTCGTTGTTTAGATCATAGCAAACAACCGGCACGGACCGCCAGTGCCGCCGCGGTGCTTCGGGGCGCCGACGACCAGGGTTGCGCCCTTGGCAGGCACGTTGTCCAGGTTGGCCATATTCTCGATGCCCCAGCGGTTGCTCGGCAGCCAGGCCCGGTGGGATGCAAAATTGCCGGACTGGCCGAAATCGAGTGACAATGTATCAACCGCCATGCCGACGGCCTTGCTCTCTTCCATCAGCATCCTGGTTGCGTCGATGTGGAAGCCCGGGAAATGCATTTTCTCGTCGGAACCGACATTGCGGTACTTGTCACCGGTGACATGGGCCTGCCAGCCTGAGTTCATTGCGACACAGGCCTTGTCGGGAATATCGCCATTGGCCGCAATCCAGGCCTTCAGGTCGTCGGGCGTCACCTGCGCATCGGCGCTCTCGGCCGCCTTCGCCTTGATGTCGACGACACACAGCGGCACCACCAAATTGCTGACCGGTACCTCGGCAACACTCTGCCCGTCTTCTGAGAAGTGCAACGGCGCATCGATATGCGTGCCCGTGTGCTCGTTGACCTGCAGTTCGAGCAGGTTGAAGGTGTGTTCCTTGAAGTTGAATTTCTGGCTCGCGGCATAGCCCGGGGCGCCGAAATAGGTCGGGAACTTCTCGTGCAATTCGTAGGTCAGGTCCTCAACCGATCCGTGGCCTGCGGCCATCGCCGGTGTACCGGCTGCGGAGGTGCCCACCGCAGCCACAGCTGCGCCGCCCGCTGCGACTTTGAACAGATCCCGCCGCGACAGCATATCGTCCTTGATGGAGTTGATAACACAGTGATGGCACATGGATTGAGTCTCCCTTGTTTTTGCCTGTTGGGGGCTTGCCGCCTTGCGTGAAGCGTATTGCATTGTATCGGTCCGGTCCAGCCGCTTAGGGCGGACAACACAGCCTGGACAGGTTAGGGTCAAACGGCAGAAAACAGTGAGAGGCGATCATGACCGGCAAGCAACCCAACATCTTGTTCATCCAGACCGATCAACTGGCAGCGAATGTGCTCAACAGTTACGGCGGCACGGTCTGCAGGACGCCGCATCTTGACCGGCTGGCTGTCGAGGGCATCGTGTTTGAAAATGCCTACTGCAATTTCCCGTTGTGTGCCCCGTCGCGGTTTTCCATGGCGGCCGGGCTGCTGGCATCGAGGATCGGCGCCTATGACAATGCCGCCGAGTTGCCGTCATCGGTACCGACCTATGCCCACTACATGAGAGACCTGGGCTATCAGACCTGCCTGTCGGGCAAGATGCACTTTGTCGGACCGGACCAGCTGCACGGATTTGAAAAACGCCTGACCAGCGATATCTACCCGGCTGATTTCGAATGGACCGCCGACTGGAGCGCCAAGGGTTTCGGCGGCGCGACCGGTCTCGCAGTGTTTGAAAATTCCGGCGTATGCGCGCGCAGCGTCCAGATCGACTACGATGAAGAGACCACCCACAAGGCGGTGCAGGAGCTGTATGACATCGCCCGCTCCGATGATCAGCGCCCGTTTTTCCTGCAGGTATCCTACACCCACCCGCATGACCCGTATCTGTGTACCGAGGACTACTGGGACCTGTATGAAGGCGCCGATATTCCCCCGCCACGCGTCGGTTTCATTGACGAAGCCGATAACGATGCCCACAGCGTGCGCGTGCTCAATCAGCATGGCCTGGCCGGCAACGGCCTGTCGGATGAAGCCATCATGCGGGCACGGCGCGCTTATATGGGCTCGGTTTCCTACATAGACGACCTGGTCGGCAGGCTGGTGACAGCGCTGGAACACACCGGGCAGGCCGGCAACACGGTGATCGTCTTTTGCTCCGATCACGGTGAAATGCTCGGTGAGCGCGGCTTGTGGCTGAAAAAGACGTTCTTTGAACAAGCCCTGCGCGTACCGCTCATCATGCATGCGCCCGGCCGGCTTGAGCCGGGCAGGGTACGTGAATTCTGCTCGCTTGTGGATCTTTTGCCGACGTTTGCCGGCCTGGGCGCGGGGTCGGATTGGCCCGGCCCTGTCGAGCCGCTCGATGGGATCGACCTCACCGGTCTTATCGCCAGCGGTGATGCCGAACCGCGCCGGCCGGTTTATGCCGAGCTCCTGTGCGAGGGCATTCTCGCACCGGTCTTCATGATCCGGCGCGGCCGCCATAAATTCATAACCAGCACCGGCGATCCTGATCTGCTGTTCGATCTGGACGCCGATCCGGAGGAAGTGAACAATCTGGCATCGGACGCTGCCCATGCCGGACTTGTCGCCGAATTTGCCAAAGAGGCTGCAGCGCTTTGGGATTCTGAGGCCCTGTCCCTCGATATCGTCAAGAGCCAGCAGCGCCGCCTGCTGATCAAGCGGGCTCATTCAAAGGGCATCAGAACGTCATGGGAGTTCATCCCACCGGGCGAAGACACATCGAAATGGTACCGCGGCCAGCGAAACTACAACGAATGGGCTCTGGACGTGCTGAAACCGGCGTGAGGCAGCTGTTAACCGGTCGCTGCTAGCCTTGTGCGGCCATGCGAGCCACTGCCATCATTGTGTGCGCCGTCCTGCTGTGCGGTTTTACACCGGAGCCGGAAGATATTTCCGGCTGGTCGTTCGTGCGTTCGTTACCGATCGGCGCACCGCTTCATGGTGTCGGCACAGCCCATACGCCGCTGCCCGTGCGCACCGGGGCCTCTTCGTTGCGGTTTGAAGTTCGCCCGGGCGATTGTAGCCGTGCAAAACACGGCTGGGACGACTGCAAGAAGGATCGCGAGCGCACTGAACTCAAACAAACCGGCTACCAGCACCACGGTGAAACCTGGTGGTACGGCTTCTCGCTGCTTGTGCCACAGGGCCACAAAAACATCTGGCCGGCAAAACTGTCCTTTGCCCAGTTCCATCAGGAAGGCGCCAAACCAGTCGTCATGTTCCAGAACCACAAAGGCGGCCTGTGGCTTGATATCCATGATGCCAGACGCACGATCAAACTGATCAAACTCATTCCTCAGTCACGGCTTGCCGGGCGCTGGCACGACGTCGTTCTGCAGATCAGGTGGTCGCGCGAATCAGATGGTTTCATTCGCGCTTGGGTCGGCGGCAGGAAAGTGGCCAGCTTTGAAGGTGCAACCATGTCGGCCGAGCAGGTTTATTTCAAGTTTGGCCTCTACCGGTCCCATCTCAAACGCAACAAAGAAGCGCAAAATGTGAGGCACCGTGCGTATTTCGACCGTCTGGTGCGTGGCAAATCGCTCAAGGACGTCGTTGGGCCCTAAAACCCGGATGAAGCTGCAGCTAGGGCTAGTTTATGGTTAATGTTTGTTTACCAAATTACCTTAGGTTGCGCATGATTCGTGCTTTCCCTTAGGT
>JABDJG010000162.1 GCA_013002595.1 Hyphomicrobiales bacterium
GTTCTGAACGCCATTGCCAAAAAGCTGTCGTTCTTGCCAAAGGGCAATGCCCTGTTGATGACACAGGCCACTAATTCAATGCGTGCAGGCAGCTTCGAGCACAAATAGTCAAAACATTTGCCAAGGAAGAAAGGATCATCGTGCGTAATGATCACGACGCGCAACGCCGAAATGTCCTCAAGAAGGTTTTGCTCGGTTCCGGAAGAGGTCATCAAATCTCGATTGATTGCGTCCCTGCTCTTCAGTTAGGCCGCGTTACCCCAAATTCCCGAACAGCCGTTTTTTGGTCAAGTATGGTCCTGTAGATCGCTTCCGTCCGATCGGCCACCTCAGGCCAGTCCCAGAAGTTACCAATATCTGCAACAAATTTATTTGGCTGTTCGAGTGCCTTCTTCAGTTTTATGGCTAGCGAAGTCGCATCACCGACAGGAAAATAGCTTTGTGGCCGCAGCGGCATCTCGAGACTGGCTGGAATATCGCTGACGACCAAGGGACAACCGTAGGAGATCGCCTCAAGCACCGCGTTGGACAGACCCTCATGACGAGAACAATGCGCATAGACGGCGCTGTTTGAATACAGAATTGCCAGCAAAGAGCGATCGATCAAACCTGTAAACTTGATGCGCTCACTGCCCAATGCCAGCAATTTATCGCTATAATCTTTTTCCGCATGACCGCCGGCGATGACGAGCTTGATCGATTCATTCGCCAGCATCCCGACAGCGTCAATCAGCCTTTCGAAATCCTTGTCCACCGTCAACCGGCCAACGGACAGAATGTACTTATTCTTCTCAAGGCCAAGACTTGACAGGAACTCCCCGGCTCCTGCAGCGGTATCGATCGGATCGATGCCATTTGGTATGACATCGACCCGACGCACATTCTTCTTGGACGTCAGGTCGGTCCTAAACTTATCGGAGACCGCAATCACATGATCGGCAAACCGCAACTGATATTCACAAAATCGGATCATCATGCGTTGCGGGCCGCTCCACTTGTCAAATTCGGAATCCGATGAGCCGTATCTCAGAACCACACGGTGTCCCGACAATTTATAAAGGCACAAGAATAAGCCAGCATTGGTACCCTGCAGGTGCACCAGTTTCGGCCGCTTGAAAAGCGCGTAGACGAATGCAAGAAAATTATAAACAACCTTGTCAGACTTCATAACGCTGAACGTCGGAAGGCCCTTCAGCTTAACCCCCCGATATGTTGCTTGCTGAATGTGACGGTCGATCCCCACGACCTCGACCGAATATCCACGTTCAGCTAGAAGCGGAAACACTTTTTCAGCGTGCTTTTCAGCGCCTCCCTGTACACCGGGAATACCTCGCGCGCCGATGACCATGATGTCGGGCATGTTACGCGATCCTAAACAGCGTTGGTATCGAAAACTGCAAGCTCGGACATTGCCATGCCGATCGCCGCATTATCCTTGCGGTCTCCACGGAATATCATAACAACACTCTTAAAGATGATCTTGATGTCCAACCACAAATTGGCATGGCGCACATACCACAGATCAAGAGCAAGTTTTTCCTCGGCAGTCAGATCAATTCCTCCATTGACCTGAGCCCAGCCTGTAACGCCCGGCCGAATGAGCAAACGAAGGGATGCATCTCGAGGCTGGTCAACCGGCAGCAATGGTCTTGGTCCGACCAAAGACATATCGCCAGCCAGAATGTTGAACAGCTGCGGCAACTCGTCCAGCCGGCTGCGGCGCAACATGTTACAAAGTCTGGTGGTTCTTGCCGCCTCCGGCACCCTGTTTCCGTCGCGGTCAAAGGGAGCCAGCATTGTCCGGAACTTATGGACCCTGAAGACTTTTCCTCCTTGGCCGGGCCGCTTTTGCCAAAACATTCCCGGAAATCCAATGGTTGCACTGACGAGAATGGCAACCAGCAACATTACTGGCGAAAACAGGATAAGCAGCACGCATGCCATGATGATGTCAATCACCCGCTTGATACCGAAATAACTAGAAATCTGAGCCTCTTGATCGTTCCGGTTCGCGCTTGCTTGACCATGCTGGCCGCGGCTTCCTGGACCGGCCACGCCATTCCGCCGACCCGGCGAGTTCCCCAACAGACTATGTTGTAGACCTGCACTCTCGTGCCGGAAGCCAAACAACCTGTTGAGTGATTCAATGCGGTCCTCGATCTGCTGGATACGCACCGGGCGCTGGGCCTTTGCCTCCAGTAACGCGCGCTGCGTGGCTCCTGGCAGTTGCTGCCAAGGGCAGCATAATATGATGCGATCTACATTCACGCCCCTGATGTCAAATTCATGCAGTACGTTGCGCAGTTCAGATGCGGTGCCAACCACAGGAATAGAACGAATTTGGCAACCGCATTGCTCTACCTCGTCGCTCAGCAATCCGACAACCTCAACACTGCCGTCGCCCAACTCCTCGATCATATTGATGTAGAATTCAGAAAGGCGGTTCACACCGATCAGCAGCACATGTTGCGGCTGAACAGTGAGGCTGCCATATGGCATCACAGCTGTAGTTCGGTCTTCTTGGGTGTCAGCGCGGTTGCTAAAGAACCTGCAGGTGATCCTGAGCCCCAGCAGCGGAACCAGCAGGAACAAGAGGTGCAGCATTGGAACCGTACGAGCAACACCTGCATGGCGGTTGATGATGAACACGATGAAGGTCACCAGCACGACATTCAGCAGAACCGCGACGGCAACGCGCAGCAGATCGCCAGGCGAGGTGAAGCCCCATAACTCCTGACGCATGGAGAACAATGGAAAAACGCAAACTGCCACGCAGAATCCGGTGACCACATAGATAGTAGATCCGCTCACTTCTTCCGCCGACAGAAAAAATCCCTCGCGCGCGTAGATTGCAATCAATGGAGCCATCACCGCCCAAAACAGATCATGAACAAATCCGATATCGGGCGCCCACTTTTGTTTTCTACGCAAACTTATAAAAAATAGACATTCGGAAAACAACACAATAAAAAATACTGTGGGGAAATTTTTTGCAGAAAAAAATACAGTAAACTCGAATAATGAAAAACTTACTGCCAGAATCGACAGCAATGAAATCTTAAAAATATAAAGGCAAAAATTATTTCGAGAATCTAACACAGAGTCAGTATTATTTAAACTGACTCCATCAAAACTAGACGCCTCTGACAAACGGTGTACCCGTGTCATAAATGCCACCTACTTCCTCACCCGCCGACTAACATTGCGTTAATACACATAGATAGCGATGCCACTCTACCAAGTCGCTCCTATTAGCCCATATATATCATAGTTTTATCTGTCGCCGACCAAAAGTTAACAAACCTGCCAGCGCGTGTAAACTAAAAATTAACGATACGGAAGCTCTGGTCACCTTCTTTGCGGATTGCTGCTTGTCTCTGGCTTTGGGCGGAAGCCGGCCGGCAGCGATGAGCTATTGACGCGCAAGGCAGTTTGCGGAACAATCCCGTCGCGACAGGGCAGACGTTCTTAGAACATGTCAGCGCCCACAAAGGACTGAGGCCAAAAAATGTAACCAGAACTGTCTGTCTTCTACGGACAGGCAAATTGTTTGATTGGATAGTTGTGTGTGCCCAGTTTTTCAGAAACGACAGAAAGCAAAGAATCAACCAAAAAACGACGACCCGTATCAAGTCGGCACTGCTATCATTGTCCAATTGATTGATCAGTAGATGGTCTTAGTGTGTCAATGAACACGGTAAAAAAGCGAAAACCAAACGAGCATCTTGACGCTGCCTCAGCCCAGTCAGAGATAATAGCACGCGACCATTTGGAGTTGCGGGTTTTACTGTCTACTTTGACCCGGGAAAAATGGCTGGTATTTGGACCGTTGATTTTTGCCATGGTTGGTTTGGGCATATATTTCAGCATTGCTCCAAGATATTACAGTGCAACTGCACAGATCCTGATCGATATACAAAAGCCGCGCATTATCAGAAGCGAAGCTGTTGTGCCCTCGCTGGATACCACCCGTTATATGATTGACCCGGTCATTGACAGCCAGGTTGAAATCATCCGTTCAAACCGTATTGCCGAACGCGTGATCAAGAGGGCCAAATTATCGGAAGACCCCGATTACCAGCCCAAGACAACTTTCTTGGGATCGATACGCGCCTTGCCTGACAGATTGTTCGGCGGCGGAGCGCCCGAAACATCGGACGCCTCCTCCCAAAAAGATGCAGAGAATGTCCTTCAATCAACTATTATTGCTGCATTCCTGCGGAACCTGGATGTGCGTCGCAAAGGGCTTACGCTGATCTTATTTGTCCACTTCACGGACAAGAGGCCTGCAAGAGCGGCCGAAATTGCCAACGCCGTCGTTGAGGCATATCTCGATGATCAGCGTGAACAAAAGTTCAAATCCGCGCGTCTGGCAAACGATCTTTTGCAAGCGAGGGTGGCAGAATTGCGTGATCAGGTGCTTGCAGCCGAAGTGAAGCTGCAACAATATCGGGAAAAAAACAACTTGATTACAATCGGCGATCGAACCGTCGATGAGCAGGAGATCACTGCCTCCATTACACAGTTGATTGCCGCGCGGACAAATGCCGCCAACAAGCTGGCCGAATTACAGCAAATTGAAAAGATGCCCAAGGGCTCCGTGGACTTCAATTCCATTAGCCAAGTGTTGAATTCCGGAGTCATTCGTGATTTGCGTCTGCAGGAATCCGCAATCATGCGGACTTTAGCCAGCACGGCCAGCAAGTTTGGTGAGAATGATAACAGGGTTGAAATCTCGCGTGCGGAGCTGCGCAACCTGCAAAAAGACATCTCCGATGAAATTACACGGATCATCGAAAACGCCCAACACGACTTTGATGTTGCTCAGGCCCAAGTGCGCATTCTGGAAAAAAATCTTGCCCAGCTCAGGAAGAATTCCACACTCGGCAGCCGGCTGTCGATCGAATTGGCAGAGCTCGAACGAGAGGCCAAATCGACACGGGACTTGTATCTCAATCTGCTGTCCCGCCTAAAGGAAACGCTTGTCCAGGAAAGTCTACTTTACCCCGATGCCCGTGTCGTTGAACGGGCTGTTAAGCCTAGGATTCCGTCCAGTCCCAAAAAGTTCATGTTGCTGGGATTTGCCCTTATGGGAAGTCTGGGTATTGGTGTCACGGTTGCCTTGGTAAAGGACCACCTGTCGAATGTTGTGCGCACACCACGAGAGCTGGAGAAACTGCTGGGCACCGTGCATGTTACGCCATTGCCGATGGTGCAAAAGCGCGAGCCGGCCCTTTACAAGGTGGCGGTAGATCAGCCGGATTCTCAGTTCGCCCAGGCAATATTCTCGATTAGCCGATCTCTCTGGCCGCGCCGGAACACCTCCCGCAGCAAATGTGTTGTTGCCGTTACGTCGGTATTGGACGGCGAGGGCAAAACGACCACGGCGATGAATCTGGCCAACTACTCTGCGACGCTCAATACACCGACATTACTGATCGATTGTGATTTCAGGACATCAGGTATGAGCGCCTATTTCCCCGCCAGCAAAGAACAGCTGACTCTTGCCGATCTTCTGCAGGGAAAAGCAACGACAAACGAAGTCATCGAGCAGATTGGTGAATCGGATTTGCACATTTGCCGCGCGCCGAAACCTGGCAGTGTGATGCATCCCATGGAGCTCTTGTCGTCCGATCAAATGCAACAATTCATCAAGAGACTGCGGCGCAAATACCAACTTATTATCCTCGATACCTCCGCCTTGTTGCCAAGCGTCGATGCCCGCGCCCTGATTGATTTCGCCGACTCGTGCGTGTTTGTTGTGGAGGCAGGCGAAACAACAGAAGAACAAGTCCTGCAGGCCCGGCGGGTTGCTGGCAAATTGGCTGACAAGACCGCTATGGTCGTGCTCAACAAATCAGAAATGGAATATTGATCCCGATGGAATGGACCAAGCGGCGGTATGTATCCGACAAGACTGACTCCATAGCGAGCAGTGCCCCTGGTGCCCGGGACGCATGTACGATGTCTCTTGGTGGTGGCGCTCTAGTGTTGTGGCTGACTTGTATAGCAATTATTGCGTTAGGC
>JABDJG010000177.1 GCA_013002595.1 Hyphomicrobiales bacterium
ATGTCCTGCCGCGATGAGGGCCTGCAAAGTAGGCACGGCAAAAACCGGTGTGCCCATGAAGACGATCTTCACACCGGTTCCTTGGACTGCCTGGCGGCCTTCGAAAACTTCTTAACAACACGATCACGCTTCAGCCGCGTGAGGTAGTCGATGAACAAAATTCCGTTCAGGTGATCTATCTCGTGCTGGACACAGGTCGCCAGGAGACCGTCGCAATGGCGCTCGCAAGGCTCACCGTCCCTATCAAGGTAACGGACTTTGACTTCCGCCGGACGGGCAACATTGTCATAGACTTCCGGGATAGACAGACAACCTTCTTCGTACTCCACAGTCTCTTCGGACGACCAGGTTATTTCCGGGTTGATCAGAAAAATCGGGTCACGCGGTTCGTCTTCTTCCCGAACAGCATCAATCACCACAAGGCGTTTTGGAATGCCTACCTGGACGGCGGCAAGACCGATACCCGGTGCATCATACATGGTCTCCAGCATGTCATCGAGCAGTTTGCGGACATCATCGGTCACCGCTTCGACGGGGCTCGAAACGGTTTTTAAGATCGGGTCCGGCAATTTCACAATTTCACGCAATGCCATGAATTCTTCCTTATGGCCTTGAGATAGGAAATCAATGCGGCCTGGTCAATGCGGCAGATCAATCAGGCTTAGCAGACCCCAGCCAGTTGCCAAGGCGCTCCAGTGCCGTCGACAGAATATCGGGATCGCGCAAATAGCACATCCTCAAGAAGCCCTCCCCGCCCTCGCCAAAGGTTCCGCCAGGTGCCAGTCCGATCCTGGCTTCATCAATGAGGCGCAATACGGTACTGGTTGAGTCCTGCATACCTTCCAATGCAAAGAATTGGTAGAACGCGCCGCCCGGCACCTCGAATTGAACTTCAGGGAACTGGCGCAGGGTATTGCAAACCATATCGCGGTTGGAGCGCGCCCTGGTGACTTGATCGGCAACGAAATCCTCACCGTCCTCTAGCGCCGTGATGCAGGCGCGCTGCAGGAAGGCCGGCGTGCCTGATGTGTTGTACTGGATGATCCGTTCAATTGCCGCGCCAAGAGCCACGGGAGCCTGCACCCAACCGACCCGCCAGCCGGTCATGGCCCAATTCTTTGAGAACGTGTTGGCATAGATGACGCGTTCCTCGTGGTCGCAGATATCAAGGAACGAGGGGGAGCGGCCAGGCCCGCCGCTTTCAGGATAATAGAAACGTGAATAGACCTCATCGGCGATAATCCACAAACCGCGCTGACGTGCGAAATCGCGTACAGCGGTCAGATCCTCCACACTGGCAACCCAGCCAATAGGGTTGGATGGGCTGTTCAGGCAGATCGCCTTGGTCTTGTCCGTGACACTGTCGAACAGCTGATCGAGATCAATATGCCATTTGCGGTTCTCAAAGCGGATCGGCACATAGACCGGCAAAATACCCATCATGCGCATCGGACCGGGATAGTTCGGCCAGGCCGGCGTCGGCACGATGATTTCATCACCTTCACCGGCCAGCAGCTGGAAGATCGTCTGCATCGCCTGCATGCCGCTGGACGTGATGAAGAAATTTTCGGCGCTGAACGGACCGCCGAACTGACGCTCATGATACCGGGCCAGCGCATCACGCAACTCAGGGATGCCGCGCTGCCAGGTGTAGAACGTTTCACCATCCTGCAATGACCGGGCGGCGGCATCACAGATGAATTTCGGCGTTGGCAGGTGACCTTCACCAGTCCACAAAGGAATGATGTCAGGGCGGCCGAAGCCGTGATTGACCGCAACCAGGATGCCACTGTCCGGCTCGTTACGCTGTGACGCCTTTATGGACTTCAACAAGTCTTGAGAACCAGGGTCAGGGCCCATCATTTTCATCCATTCTGCGCGGCAGATTTGCCTGCTGAGCAGGTAGACAGGTGCAGGATACCGCCGGTTCTCAAGCCTGTCTAACGCACTCAGCAGGCAAATCTGCCGCGCCCTTGAGGGTTTGACCCTGAGGGCCCGCCTGCAGGCAAACAATGCTCGACAAGGCACAAAGCCTTGTCTTGCGCTTGTTTACCAGCATTCGAGCCCTCAGGGTCAAACAGAATTGCATGAAATTAACGGGTCCTGACCCTGGGCTGCACGGTGTGCCTCACTGGTGATGTTAACCGGCAGAGGCACTACGCCGGAAGCTGATGTGGGTCAACCGGCAAAAGAAAACCGGGGCCGCAACAGCCCCGGAGTCCCCATCAAATCTGATTGTGTGGGCTACTTTCTTTTTTTCAGCAGATCGCGAATCTCTGCCAGAAGGACTTCGTTCGCTGGCGGTGCCGGGGGCGCTGCAGGTGCTTCTTCTTCAGCTTTCTGCATCTTGTTGATCGCCTTGACGACCAAGAACAGAATGAACGCAATGATCAGGAAATTGATCGCTGCGGTAATAAAGCTGCCATAGGCCAGAACAGCGCCCTGTTCCTTGGCCGCCTCAAGCGTCGCCGCATTGACGTCCCCGCTGAGACCGACAAAGTAGTTGTTGAAATCAAGACCTCCGAATATGGCGCCAATGATCGGCATCAAAATGTCATCAACCATCGATTTGATAATTGCGCCGAAGGCGACGCCGATGATCACCCCGATCGCGAGATCGAGTACATTACCCTTCAGAGCAAATTCCTTGAATTCTTTCAACATTAGATCGTCCCCCTTGATAGTGATTTAAGTAATGCTCCCCCTTTCATACACACTGCATGACGCTTTACCCACGGGCGAGTATCGGAAATCTATGCTAGATCACCGTTTTTCGGAAGATCAATTATCGACGCCACACCTTATTGGCGGCGCCATGATTTGCCGTCTTTGAGAAACATTTCTAAGAAATCGTGCACGTGCGTCAAACAAAACTCAACGGTCTGGGGAAAGCGAATGGGCAGTGCGTGCGCGTTTTGATATAAGCTGGCGACCATAAAACAGGTTACGGCACATGTTGAGCATTTGGACAATCATCGGGATCGCGCTGACCTACATCGGTTTGCTGGTTGCCGTTGCCAGTTTTGGCGACCGCAATGTCTCTGCCCGGCGTTCCAACTGGCTGCGGCCGTTGATCTATTCGTTGTCGCTGACGGTGTATTGTTCGGCCTGGGCATTCTTTGGCAGTGTCGGTATGGCGGCGCGTTCGGGCTTTGACTTTCTGCCGTTCTTTATCGGGCCGTTCATCGTGCTGGTCGCCGGCTGGCCCGTGCTGCGCATTATCGTTGATGTCTCCAAGCGGCAGAACATTACCTCTATCGCCGATTTCATATCGACCCGTTATGGCCGCAACCGCACGCTTGGCGGCCTTGTGGCGCTGGTCGCCGTTATCGGTGGCGTGCCCTATATCGCCCTGCAACTGAGGGCTGTGGTGTTTTCATTGCAGACGATTTTACCTCAGCTTAGCGAGACAACTGGACCGCCGAGCTCGGGCGCGCTTGTCGACTATGTTCCACTTGTGGTGGCCGCGGTCATGGCTGGAACCGCGATTGTGTTTGGGACCCGGCACATCGATACAAGCGAACATCAGCATGGCCTTATGCAGGCAGTTGCGGTGCAGTCGGTTTTCAAGCTCGTTGCCTTCGTCACCATCGGTGTCCTGGTCATGTTTGCGCTGATTGGCGGCGTCGGTCCTATGCTCGACATTGTGTCGTTGAACACCGACATCCAGAATACCTTCTTTGATGCATCTGTCGGTGACCGCTGGCTGACGATGACTTTATTGTCGGCCTTTGCAATCTTTCTGCTGCCGCAACAGTTTCATGCCGCCGTGGTCGAGAACGAAAACGTGCAGGACATCAGACGTGCGGCGTTTCTTTTTCCGCTCTATCTGTTCTTGACGGGCTTGTTTGTCGTGCCCATCGCAATTGCCGGACTGTACGCCTTCGAGGCTGGGGCAATCAATCCGGATACCTTCGTCCTTGCTCTTCCCGTCCGGCAGGGCAATCTGGAGTTGGTCCTGTTGGCATTTCTTGGCGGCCTTTCAGCTGCAACGGCCATGATTGTCATTGAGGCCGTGGTCTTGTCCATCATGATCTGCAACAGCATTGTTGTCCCACTGTTCCTGTCGAAGTACGGCGCCGGTGAGTATCTTTTCAAAGATATGGGTCGAACCTTGATCCTGGTTCGCCGGGGCGCAATCGTGGTTATCCTGGCTATGGCCTACGGTTTTGACCGGATAATTGGTAGTGGTGTTGCGCTGTCTCAGATCGGACTGCTGTCATTTGCCGCAATCGCGCAATTTGCACCAGCGGTTTTTGGCGGGATGATATGGCGGCGGGGTACGGCGCGCGGCGCGATGGCGGGGCTTGTGGCAGGGCTTGGTGTCTGGGGCTACACACTGTTACTGCCGTCATTCGCCGACGCCGGGTGGATTGCGAGCAGCTTTGTCGTCGATGGCCCCTTCGGCCTGTCTGCACTCAGGCCCAGGGTTTTGTTCAACCTCCTATTTGACCCATTGGCACACGGCGTGTTCTGGAGTCTTTTCATCAATATCTCTTTGTATATCGGGGTGTCATTCCTGACAAAGCTGACCGCCGTCGAACGGCTTCAAGCGTCAGCCTTTATGTCTGCTGACTTGGTGACGGTGCCAAGCTTCAGGCTATGGCGCTCGACGATCACGGTTGACCAGCTGCAATCTGCTGTCGCGCGGTATGTCGGCAAATACAGAGCGCAGCATTCTTTTGAAGAATTTGCCGATCAACAGAATACGAAACTTGACCCGCACGCGGCTGCAGATAGCCACCTGTTTCGATTTGCCGAGCAATTGCTGTCAAGTGTGGTCGGGGCTGCATCGGCACGCCTTGTGCTGGCGCTCATGCTTGAGCGTCAGTCCGGTAATCCGCGCGGCAGCATGCGGCTGCTCGACGATGCCACGGCGGCGATCCAGTATAATCGCGACCTACTTCAATCGGCCATCGACCATGTTCGACAGGGCATCGCGGTTTTTGACGGTAACCTGTCGTTGATCTGCTGGAACCGACAGTTTCACCAATTGCTGCATCTGCCGGAGGAGGTTGGCCGGGTTGGAGTGCCGTTGGATGAAGTAATAACTGCCGTCTTCACCAATACTATCGCCGATGGAGACGATCCGCAGCTGGCTATTGCCGACCGACTGGCCAAACTGACAGTGGATTACCAGCCATACCACGAACGGATCGCATCCGACGGCGTCGTGCTGGAAGTACGTTCGAGCCAGATGCCAGATGGCGGCATAGTGGTCACCTTTGCCGACATAACCGAAAGAGTTTTGGCAGAGGAGGC
This sequence comes from Hyphomicrobiales bacterium, assembly GCA_013002595.1. GTDB lineage: Bacteria > Pseudomonadota > Alphaproteobacteria > Rhizobiales > Aestuariivirgaceae > JABDJG01. Next base: position 5,263 of record JABDJG010000177.1, read on the forward strand.
CCTAGAACGGCGGGTCGAGGAACGCACCTTGGAACTGACCGCACTCAATGAGGAACTGACCGGCGCAAAGTCAGATGCCGATGCAGCCAATCTCGGCAAGACTCGATTCATAGCAGCGGCCAGTCATGATATTCTGCAACCCCTCAACGCGGCCCGGCTTTTTACCTCCAGCCTGGTTGAGCGCCAGATGCCGCCAGACAACCTCCGGCTTGTTGAAAATGTCGATGCCTCACTCGAAGCAGTCGAGGAAATTCTAAGCGCCCTGTTGGACATTTCTAGGCTCGACACCGGTTCCATGCAGCCGGATCTGACGGTATTCAGCATTGGTGAAATTTTGAGCGCACTTGCACTTGAATACGCTCCCGCGGCTGACGCCAAAGGACTGGACTTGCGGGTGGTCCCGTGTTCGGCAATCGTGAAGACCGACCGGCGCCTGTTGCGCCGGGTCTTGCAGAATCTGTTGTCCAACGCCATCAAGTACACCGAAGAAGGCCGAATCCTCATGGGGTGCCGGCGTCACAAGGGGCAACTCAGGGTTCAAGTTCACGATACCGGTGTGGGTATCGCTGAACAAAGCCGCATGACCATCTTCAAGGAATTTGAAAGGCTGCACCCTCCCGGCAGCCGCGAGGGTGGCCTTGGGCTGGGGCTGGCAATCGTTGAACGCATTGCAAAAATTCTTGGCTGTGAAATTGAGCTGACATCCGAGCCCGGAGAAGGAACCGTCTTTTCGCTCTATGTGCCTCTTGGCGAATCCCATTCCACTGACAAACCGGCTGCTGTCGGCCGCAAGCACACAAGTAAATCGGTCTCCGGATATAACGTTCTTGCTGTCGACAATGAACAGTCGATCCTGGACGGGATGGAGATGTTGTTAACGGGCTGGGGCTGCATCGTGCATACCGCATCCAAGGAAGATCAGGCGCTCAGCATTGTAACGGCACCGGACACATCCATCGATATTGTGGTGGCCGATTTTCACTTATCGAGCGACAAGGACGGACTTAACCTTATCGATGAACTCAGGACAGCGGCAAAACGGAGCCTGCCGGCTGTATTAATCACGGCAGATCGAACGCACGAAGTTCAAGACCGCGCCTCTGGAATGAATGTCATTTACATGCGAAAGCCGGTCAAACCAGCCAACCTGCGGGCTTCAATGGCCCGGGCCCTGGCGATTCAACAGGCTGCAGAATAGAGCTTTCAGCTCTCCAAGGCGTCGGACATAGAACCATCCACACGGTTGGCCGCGATTACGGCCTGGGTACGGCTTTCGACCTGCAGTTTTTGCAGTATAGCCGATACGTGAGCCTTGACGGTCGCCTCTGATACCGAGATCTCATAGGCAATCTGTTTGTTGAGCAGGCCTTCCTGCAACATCATGAGGACACGTACCTGTTGCGGGGTCAGCGTCGCCATTCGTGAGATCATTTCGTCGGCTTCGGCATTGCCGGCTGCATCTAGGTCAATGCCTTCGGGCACCGCAAGTTCGCCCTGCAGAACGGTTTTCAGTGCATCGTGCATGTGATCAAGCGGACTGGACTTGGGTATATAACCGGATGCCCCGAGATGCATGGCGCGATGAATTACTTGAGGCTCTTCATTGGCTGACACAACGACGACGGGAATATTTGGAAACTGCGCCCGCAGATACATCAGTCCGGAAAATCCATGGACGCCGGGCATCTTCAGATCCAGCAGAACAAGATCGACATCCTCGAGCTTGTCGAGCACGGCGGTCAGTTCATTCAACGACCCGGCGACTTCCAATTGCGCGCCGTCGAACATGCCGGCCAACGTCTGTTTCAAGGCGTCGCGGAACAATGGATGATCGTCTGCAATGACGAACTGGTAACCTGCCAAATGAGCCTCCCTGGCGTGCCCGTCATTTGCCGAGCATTCCCCCGCTGACAGCTTATAACGACACCAAATCTGTTCGCCAAGCCCAACCCAAATTGGTACCTGGATGAAGTCTGCAACCGTCTTCACACAAAATGCAGCCTAGGGTTGAGTCGTTCCGAAACTTGTACAGCATTCATGTTTCCTGCCTGGCTCGCGTTCGTCGCGGCAGATTTCAGTACACTACCATTAGTTTAACGAATTGGCCCAACTCCGGTGATGAATTTCCACACATGGCCCCATTTTTGACATGGTTCGGCCCAGCTGCCGCCGAGGTCCATAGGCATCTTACAACTAAGGCGGGTGGGAACGGCTCTCACAAAGAGATGCGGCATTCCCCCATTTATACTCTAGTTGGCTGCAAGAGCCTATCTTGCAGGCCGCGCGTGGCTCCTGTCGCCGTCCCGAGCTTGCGCGAGCCTAGGCCCGTTCGCTCACCAGAGCGAACGGGCCTTTATGCTTTATGAGGTCCGTTGAGGCTAAATATCTTCGCCTGGGGGATCTTGTAGCGTGCGCGCAAACCGCATGAACCGAGAGACCAGCTTTTCAAAGAAACCCATCATCTCATCGAGTTCCTGATCGCTAGGCAACTCGAGCTTTGTCTTGGGTTTGCCGGCCCGGCTTGTCATCGAGCGAACGATTTCCTCCAGGCGTGCAACCCTGTCCTTAAGCTCTTCGTTTTGCAGTTTCAACCGCGCAATATCGGGTGCTTGACTGGCAGCTCCCGCGCTGAGGCTGTCACACTGCCATCTGCTGTCTCGTTTGAGGCAATGAGCAACGGCGCCGGTTTCGGTGTCGAGCCGTAAAAAACCATCGCTGGTCTGTTTTAGGACATATCGGCCGGTGTGCTGGGCGGCGCTGGCTGCTGCCATGCCCGTTACCAGCATTACAAATACGATCGAAGGCATCACAAGCTGCTTGTTCATCACTGGACTCCACAATTGATTTAGCTTGCCGGACACATTGTACCACATATGTCGCCAGGACCCACGAATTCGCGATAAGGCGGCTAAAAATAACAAAAATGAATAACCCGATTGCATGCGCGGCGTTACCAGCATAATCTCTTTTATGTATCTGTGCGGACACGAATTTTGCCAATTCGAGACTGCCCGAAGGTCAGCAATCATTTGGCAAACTCGCAGCGGATAACGTTAAGAGGGAGAACAAGATGAGACTCATGAGAACGATTTTTGCAGCGGCAGTGTCGCTTGCAATCGCGTCGGGCGTTGCGATGGCCGGCGAGAAAGTGCGTATTGGAACCGAGGGCGCTTACCCGCCTTTCAATTTTCTGGATTCTGACGGAAAGCTGCAAGGCTTCGATGTCGATATCTCCAAGGCTCTTTGCGAAAAGATGAAGGCTGATTGCGAGTTTGTCGCACAGGACTGGGACGGTATCATTCCAGCACTGCTGGCCAAGAAATACGACGCGATCATCGCGTCCATGTCGATCACCGAAGAACGCATGAAAAAAGTGGCTTTCACCGACAAGTATTACAATTCCAAAGCCCAATTCATTATGAAGAAGGGCGCCGGCCATAGCGATGTTTCAGTTGCAGGCATGAAAGGCAAGGTAATCGGCGCGCAGTCCTCCACGACCCACTCCAGCTATCTGGAGGACGTCTACAAGGAGTCAGAGATCAAACTTTATGGCACGCAGGATGAGGCCAACGCCGATCTCGCTGCCGGACGGCTCGATGCGATCCTGGCTGACTCGATTGTACTTTACGAGTGGACCACTAAAACCGACGATGGCAAATGCTGTGAATTCGTCGGCGAAGGCATTAATGCCGAAAAGTGGTTCGGCAAGGGTGCCGGCATTGCGATTCGCAAGGAAGACGGCGCGTTGAAAGACAGCCTCAACAAGGCGCTGGCTGAGATTATTGCGGATGGCACTTACAAGGCCATCAACGATAAATACTTCCCGTTCTCGATCTATTGACCGGAGCAGGTTGATCCCACACTATCGGGCGGTGGCAGCTTTAACCGGTTGCTGCCGCTTTATGTTGGGGCGTGGGAAGCTTTGAACGACTATTCAGAGCCCAGAATATCGAAGGGGACGCTGAGGAGCGCAGCATGTGGGAAAGCCTCGGGCTACTGTCATTCGGCGCTGAGGGCTGGGGAGACGAGCTTGCGCACGGGCTGAAAATCACCGTGCTGCTTGCGATAAGCACGTTGCCATTTGGTCTCGCACTAGGGCTCCTGGTTGCGCTTGCCAAGAACAGCAATGAACGTTCCCTGGTGCTTGCTGCCAACATCTACACAACGATTTTTCGTGGGTTGCCAGAGCTGTTGACGTTGTTCATCGTCTACTATGGCGGCCAGATCGCCTTGCAAAAACTCATCGGTCTGTTCAGCGATGTCTATGTCGAGGTTAATGGATTTGTGGCCGGCATGATTGCCCTCGGCCTGGTTTTTTCGGCATTTTCCAGTGAGACATTCCTGAGCGCATTTCGGGGTATTCCAAAAGGTCAGCCGGAAGCTGGCAAAGCGCTGGGGCTATCATCCTTCCAGCGCTTCCGCCTGGTCGTCTTTCCGCAACTGGTCAGGCTGGCACTGCCCGGCCTGTCGAACTTGTGGTTGGTCCTGTTAAAAGAAACGTCCCTGGTATCGATCATTGCGTTGGATGACCTCATCAGGAAAACTCATCTTGCCGTTGGCAACACCAAAGAGCCGTTGTTGTTCTATTCGGTCGCCTGCGGCATTTATCTCATCATCGCACTGATTTCGTCCAAGGGTCTCAATGCCATTGAGCTTAGGGTGAATCGTGGGCAGGAGCGGACCTGATGGCTCTCGACAACACCATAGATCAACCTGGCGAACGGCCGGCAGCACCGCCGAAAACTTGGTCGGCAGCCCGCATTACCGGGTTTGTCCTTTGCGGTCTGTGGGCGGTACTGGGCCTGCTCCTGGTGTGGTCTTTGATCCGCGGGTATGACGCGGAACTGCTGGAGCGCTATGCACCTCGAATGCTGGGTGGCCTATGGCTGACCGCCAAGATGGTTGTCCTGTCGATAATGATGGGATCGGCACTCGCGCTTCCCATAGCGCTGGCACGGATCAGCACATCGAAAATCGTCAGCAAGCTGGCATTTGGTTACGTGTACTTCTTTCGCGGAACGCCGCTGCTGGCACAATTGTTTCTGACTTACTACGGCGCCGGTCAGTTTCGGCCGTTCATGGAAGACATCGGATTATGGTGGTTTTTCAAAGATGCATTCAATTGCGTTATGCTGGCGTTCACGCTCAACACGGCTGCCTACCAAGGCGAAATACTCAAAGGCGCCATTCAATCGGTGCCGAAAGGCCAGCGCGAAGCTGCCTTGACACTTGGACTGTCAGGCCCGGTTACTTTTTTTAAGATCATCCTTCCGCAAGCGCTGATTACGGCCCTGCGACCACTTGGCAATGAAGTCATTTTCATGATCAAGGGGTCCGCCATCGCCAGCGTCGTGACCATCCTTGATCTGATGGGCACGACCAAACTGGCCTATTCGCGTTCATACGACTTCAACGTCTATGTATGGGCAGCAATACTGTACCTCAGCATGGTTGAAACGCTGCGGTACTTCTGGGACCGCATGGAACGTTATCTGACCCGTCACCTGCGCATGCCGAACGAAAACTAACGGCAGCGCCTGTATTTCCCCGAATAGGTGCGGTAGCGCCCGGTCTCGGGATTGAATGAGCGATACTTGGCAGCACAGTAATCGTACCACTCCGCCGTCCAGGGCTTTGGACGCCTGTGGCCGGCGCGGACGGGCGCGCGATATGATGCATTCATGCATCTGCGATAGGCGTGGTTGTAGGCGGACTGCCAAGCGTGGCTTTCGTGAATGGCGCCACCAACGGCACCGGCACCACCCCCGATTGCAGCACCGCGACCGGCACCTTTACCACCGTTGATGATGCCGCCGATTATTGCACCGGTAACCGCGCCGGTGACAGCACCGCCGATGAAACCGGATCCGTCCGCATGCCGCGCGGCATAAGCACGGGCTTTTCCATCGCAATAACGGGCAGACTGCGCTTTTGCCGATGGCGCATCGATAGCCACTGCTGTCAGCATCACGGCCGAAGTAGCGGCCACACAGAGTAGTTGGCGAACTGTCATTCTTGAATCTCCGTCATTGGCGGTTTGTTTGAGCCCGGCTCGAGGTGCAGGTATTGGCCGCTGATTGCGGTTATATTGCGGCCAGTTAGCCGATGCTTCTAATTGGGCATTCAACCCCATCGCGTCCGCCCGATAACCATCGGCACTCCATCAACCAGAGAGCCAAGTGTTGAACGACAACAGATAGGTGGTGAGAAATTTCCTGGTATCTTCGTCGGTCAAATTGCCATCGGAATCGAATTTGGCATATGCGCTGCCGACAAACAGCTCAGGGCGGTTCATCACTCTTGCATCAAGATAGACAAAAACCTGACGCAGATGATATTGCGCTCGCGCCGTGCCAAGACCACCGGCTGATGCGCCCATAATACCGAGTGGTTTGGCAGCCAGGGGTTGATTGTCTATTCGTGAGACCCAGTCGATCGCGTTCTTGAGCACACCTGATATTGAATAATTGTACTCCGGCGTTGCGATCAAGACGCCGTCAGCGGCACGGATGGCCTCAGCCAATTCGAGCACTGCGGCCGGCTTGTCAGCGCCATCAACATCGCCATTATAAAGCGGAATATCGTTCAATGTGGCAATATCGATTGACATGCCGTCAGGCGCAACGGCGCTGGCGTTTCTCAACAAGGCGGTATTGTAGGAAGCCTTTCGAAGACTGCCGGAGATAGCGAGCACGTTCATTTTGCATTTCCTTAACTTTTATAAAGAAGGGGGCCAGGCGCACGGGCACGGATGCGCCTCACCGTTAAATTGGACAAACTATTACTCTTTCAAGTCGCGGCCGCTGCCTGGCGGCGACCTTCCATAACAGGACCTGGTTCTGGATCGATTTCAATCTGCTAGAGGGCAATTACGTCCTAGCGCTTGCATCCGTCATTCGGTTTGGCAGGACGCATCGATATTGTGGCGTTGTTCTGGTAACAGGTCACCATGACTGCTCCATTTTCTGCACAGATGCGTTTTTGGACGATGAGCATGTTGTCTGAAAGCACGTCGATGGCAGCGCGCGGCATGTCATAGTCAATTATGAAGATATCGGGGAATTTGCGGCATTCGCTGTGGGGCATGTCCATAGTGAGCGTTTGAAATCTGTTCAGTTTGAGACGGCCGTTATTCATGGCGACATCGATCGGCCGCTTACGGGCTTTGCGCTGTTTGCGCTTTTTGCGCGGGAGCACCTTTCTTGCCTTGGAAGGCGCCTTCACACGTGGATCGAACGGTACGGTTATTTCAGGTATTGGATCAGTTGTGGCCTCACCATTAATACTGCCGGTAGCTTCTTCGGGTTCGGCAACCCACGGCTCATCGTCGGTCGGGCTTATGTGCTGGCGGTTGCCTTTTCGCGTTGTCGCAACCGGGCTTTCAGGTTTTGCATCAGTTAACCGGTCGCTTTTAGGCGTTAAGTAGATCGATTTTGGAATCACACTTTGCCGACCCGACCGCTTGGACGGCGCATGGTAGTCGCCTTTGTTGGTGAGAGTACCTTGCGCGCGAGCCGCCGGTGCGACGTAGCACATGTGTGCGACTACCAACACCATGACCGCCCGCAACAGCCAGCAGGCTTGTGCAGTAACAGGGCAAAATGATGTGCGATCCGACATTATCATCGTGATCAGTAATTCGTCTGATTTGTTGTTGTTCGACCAATTTTGCATGATCGGTGTTAACAGGCGGTATTAACTTACCATGCCGGGACATAATTTACCCCCGGACTGCCGATAAAGCATCCCGGGGGTTCGATTTCGTCTGAGTTGACGTGGGAACAGTCCTAGGATCTGACGCGTTTGATCGATTTCTCGCTCTCGTTGAGCAGCTCCAGATTGTTCTTGATATATGGGTTGTCCGGTTCGCGCTCAAATGCCGCCAGGAATTTATAGCGCGCTTTGCGCAGGTCGCCTCGCAGCAAATAGGAGTATCCTTGATTGTTGAGGATCACCGTGTTGACCCCCACCAGCTGGATGGCGCGAGCATACGCTTTGTCCGCCAGAGCAAACCGGCGTTCGCGGTCATACGATGCAGCCAACCCGACCCACGCATCGGCGTCTCTTGGTGCGATTTCGACGGCCTTGCGATACCGCTCCGATGCGAGCCCATAGTCGCCATTACGGAAATGCGCCTTAGCAGCCCGCACATGGTCGTCCGATGGATAGAATTTTGGATCGTTGGTCTTGATGCCGGACTCAGCCAGCAACAAATCCTGGTTTGACGTACAACCCGCAACCGCCAGACTTGACGCTGCAACAGCTACGAGAACAAATTTTCGAATAGCAAGCATGACCACCCCGCCTGATGCTTATGAAATTAGGTTAATGAATTTATAACAACGAGGCTACCGACGCGCAAACAAAGTTTGCGTTTGGTTAATGTCGGGCGATGGTGGGGTAGTGCCCGAACGTGTTCGCTGGCAATATTGCCTCTAGGCCGTTGATTTTACTTAACTATATCCTCAATGTATGCGCCGGAACAGGCGTTCACGGACCATATCAGAGACGATCTGATAGTGATTAAAAAGACACGTAACGAATAATAGTGCAAGCAAACCGGTGAGTGCCAGTTGGCTGGGGTCCAACAGGTGCGTCGTAGCCAGCAGATCAATGGACGTCAGGCTGGCGGCCTCAAGATTGCCGAAGGTGCGGCTGTACGAAGCCAAGCCGGCAAAAATTGCGGCATATAGTGCCGTGTGGGTCGTTGCTGATGTCATGATTTTGTTATTGCTGCGCGAGGCTACCACGCACAGCGCGACCATCGCCGCAACAATCAACATGTTCTGCGCCAGGCCGGCAAATGGCAGATGGTCCAACAACTCCAACACCGGCCGGGCTTCACGCGTGTAATTAACATTAAGATACCACAACGTACTGCTGGTCGGGAAATATGACAGCAATTGCATGCTTGCGGCGCTGGCAAACAGTATAATGAACACCAGTCCGGCGGCCGAGTTTTGCAACCTTGTGCTGAGCACGATTAATTCCCCACAGACGCATGACAACGATTGCCGGGAATCTAAAACATGGCTGTTAACAACGGGTTTACGCCCGCCGGGAAGCCGGCGATGCAACTACTAAGTTGGGCACAAAAATTCCAGCTCCTGAAATATAAATAAATAAAATTTAATAGCTATACCAAAAAAAATACAATAAATTAACCAATTTTTATGTAAATTTATTCAATTTTTTCGTTATATTTATTACAATAAATTTATTTATTCATATAT
>JABDJG010000183.1 GCA_013002595.1 Hyphomicrobiales bacterium
ATCCGATCTCGGTGAGCTGTAAGGACCATGCCGGCGCGCATGCGATCTACATCCAGCAGTGGGACGGCAAGGCCTGGAAGTCCGCTTCCGACTGGATCGAACCAATGCGCGATCGCGTACGGCCGAAGCTTGAAGCGGCTGCTGCCGAGTACGTAAAGGACAAGCCCGACTGGCAGATGCAGACCTGCAACTAACCATTCGGCCTTAACACAAAAATCAGCTGCCGGCCCTGGACATCAAGTTCAAGGCCGGCAGTAATTTGCCGAACAACAATCGGGTTTGATTATCGTGACAGCAGCTGCCCAGACTGAACAAGCACCGCCGGTCCTCATCATCAACAATATCGAGGTCATCTATGACCACGTTATCCTGGTGCTGAAAGGCGTATCACTCGATGTGCCCCAGGGCGGTATCGTTGCCCTGCTCGGCGCCAATGGCGCCGGCAAGACGACAACGCTGAAGGCGGTTTCGAACCTGCTGCGCGCCGAACGCGGCGACGTCACCAAGGGCACCATCGAGTTTGAAGGCAAGCGCATCGAAAAACTCTCGGCCAACGAACTGGTCAAGCGCGGCTGCATCCAGGTCATGGAAGGCCGCCACTGCTTCGAACACCTGACCGTTGAAGAAAACCTCTTGACCGGCGCTTTCACCCGCAAGGATGGATCGGCTGCCATCGCCGAGGATCTGGAGATGGTCTACAATTATTTCCCGCGCCTGCGCGAACGCAAGTCATCGCTTGCCGGCTATACCTCAGGCGGTGAGCAACAGATGTGCGCCATCGGTCGCGCGCTCATGTCGAGGCCCAAGATGATGCTGCTCGATGAGCCGTCCATGGGCCTGGCCCCGCAGCTGGTTGAAGAAATCTTCGAGATCGTCAAACAGCTCAACGAGAAGGAAGGCGTCTCGATCCTGCTCGCCGAGCAGAACACCAACATCGCTCTCAAATACGCCAACTACGGCTACATCCTGGAAAACGGCCGCGTCGTCATGGACGGCGATGCCGCCGAATTGCGCGAGAACGAGGACGTCAAGGAATTCTACCTCGGCATCGCCGGCGACGACCGTCGCTCGTTCAAAAACGTAAAAGCCTACAAACGCCGCAAACGCTGGCTGGCCTGATCACTGTTTCGCGAAAATCTTTTTATTCGGCTGCCTCTAGAAACGTCACCTGTGACGGCACATCGTCGATCCGTTTTGCCGGTTCAACAAAAGCATGGCCAGACAGGATGCCTTTCACCGCGCATGAGCGCCGTCTTGCCACCAGGGCAAAAGCCGGTGGCACGAAATAGAAAGACACCGCCGTCGACAACAGGACACCGCCGGCAATCGCCATGGCGAACGGTGGCCAGAAGCCGCCACCGGCCAGGATCAGCGGCAGGAAACCGCCGAACGTGGTGATGGTGGTCGACACGATGTGCCGGCTTTGCGCCATCACCGTCTCGGCAATGGCATCGGTTTCACCAGTGGCGGCCCGCGCATTCTGCTGCAGGGCGGTCAGAATGATGATCGCAGCGTTGATCGAAACGCCCACCGAGCCGATCACACCAATCACCGCCATGATGCCAAACGGATAGTTGAACAGCGCCAATGCCAACAGGCTCAGGCCCATCGAGAGGACCGAAACCACACCCGCAATCGCTGCCAGGCGGAACGAGTTGAACGTCAAGACGATGGTCGCCACCGACAAGGCAACGATGATGCCGGCCACAGCCAGCAGATCGCCCAGCACCGTATTGCGCGCATCGGCATCGCCGCCGACCTCTAACCGGTAGCCCGGCGGTAACGTCAGGCCGCTCTCGGCGATCCTGGCCTGGACCTTCTTCAGCGCCTCTTCCGGCAACACCGAGCGGTGCACGTAACCCTGGATCGTATTCACCCGCTCTCCATTGCGCCGGAAGATCGGGCTTTCAGACGGCACCAGGCGGACATCGCCAAGCGCCATCAGCGGCACACCGGGATAGTCACCATTCGCAGCCTGGCGCGGTGCCAGTGGTCCAACCACATCGGTTCGCCGCACCGCATCGATTGTGCCGCGTTCTGTGGCGCCGACCCGGACCCGCACCGGCAGTTCTTCGCTTGATTCAACCAGCGAACCACCAATGGCTCCCTCTAGCGTGGCATCCAGTTGCCTGGCAATCGAGCCGAGTTCAAGACCGGCAAGCCGCGCCTTTTCTTCGTCAAGGTCCAGGACCAGCTTCGGTTCGCCGCCACTCAGCTGGGTGCGGGCCTGCAGCACATCGGGCACTGACACCATGATGGACCGCACCTTGTCGCCGATCTCTTTCAGCGTCTGGATCTCCGGCCCGACAATGCGCACTTCAACCGGCGCGTTGACCGGCGGCCCCTGCACCAGACCGCGCACGGTAACCCTTGCTTGCGGCAAGGCCCTGTCGAGTTCGCGCTGCAACTGCGGCAACAACTGCTCGGTCGCGCGCGCAGATGCGGTGGTGATCAATGCTTCGGCAAAACTGGATTCGGCATCCTGGTCGGCAATCATGTTGTAATAGAACGCCGGGGCGCTTTCACCGATCACCCAGTGAACATTGCGAATGTCGTCATGTTTGCGCAGCAGCCCCTCGGCAATCTGCGCCGCCCGGTCGGTCTCGGCAATTGCCGTACCGCTCGCAAGCTTCACCTGGACATAGAACTGGTTGCGATCAACGCCGGGAAAGAACTGTGCTTTCAGCGTCGGGAACGCACCGAAACCGATCACCGGCAGAATGAGGGCACCGAGCAACGCCAGCTTGGGGAAAGTCAATGCCAGGTTCAGCGACCTGCCGAACATAGCGCCGAGCCGGTGTGATTGGAGGCCGTTTGCCAACATGCCGCCGCGGACATCTGCTGCAGGCGGCTTCAAGAGCCAGCCAGATAGTGCAGGCGTAATGGTCAGCGCGAGCACGAACGAGGCGCTCAACATGACGATCACCGATATTGCAATCGCGCCAATGAAATCGCCCGGCGGCCCGGGCAGCACGGCCATCGGCGCGAAGGCCAGCGCCGTTGTCACTGTCGAGGCCAGCAACGGCACTGCAAGCCGGCGCACAGCCGCCTGCACCGCGTCATGCCTGTCGATACCCTGACCAAGCCTTTTGCGGATCTCGTCGGTCATCACGATGCCCGCATCGACCAGCAGGCCGAGCGCCACAATAAGACCGGTGATTGACATCTGATGGATGGGAATGCCGATGAACTGTAGGCCGGCGAGCGACATCAGGCTTGCCAGCGGAAGGATCGTTGCGACGATCAGGGCGGCCCGCCAACCCAGCGTGATCAGCAGGACAGTTACGACCAGGCTGACGCCGATCGCCATGTTGATCAGAACCGAGGACAACCTGTCGGCGGTGTAACCGCTCTGATCGAACAGCAGCCGATGCTCAAGCCCGGCCGGCAGTTCGGCTTTGAAGTCGGCAATGATCGAGCGGACGTTGGCCATCCATTTATCGACCTGGACGGCATCTTCGATTTTCGCCCCGACCAGAACAGCCGGCGTACCATCGGCATAGGCAAGACTGGCCGCCGGCGTGCGCACCTTGCGCGCAACGTCGGCCACATCCGACACCCGCACCAGCCTGCCGTCCGTGCCGTTCAAGACGGGCACATTGCGGATCCGGTCGAGTGTCTTGATCTCGCCGGTCACCTCGATCAGTAAATCGCTCGTCTGGCCGCGGATCTGACCGGCGCGCACCTTGCTGTCGGCCGCGGCGATGGCGCTTGACACGCGCGCCGCTGTAAGCCCGAGAGCACCGAGCTTTCGGGGGTCGATGGTCACCAGAACCTCTTCGCGCTGGTCACCATAGAGCCGCACCAGCTTTGTGCCCGGTAGACCACGCAATCGATCTTGTAGGATTTCCGCATAACGCCGGACAATCGCCGAATTGGCATCGATGCCGGGTTTGGCATGGATCGCGCTGATGGCAGAGAACGCTCCGGTCCGGTCATCGTCGAAGCTGGGCTCGGCAATGCCGGCGGGAAAATTGCGCCGGGCATCGCTCAGCGCATCACGCACTTCGGACCAAATCTGCTCCACTTTTGCAGCTGGCAGGTTCCAGGCGAGCTCAACCTGAACGACCGAAATGCCGGTACGCGACTTTGATTCAACCTTGCGGATATCCGGGATCTTCTTCAACTCGTCTTCTATTTTTTCCGTAACCAGACTTTCGACACGCGCCGGGTCAGCGCCCGGGTAAGGCGTTACGACTGTTGCAAACAAATTCGATATAGTGGGGTCTTCCTGCCGGCCCACCGAAAGAAATGCCGACAGGCCGGCCGCAAGGATCATCAGGATGGCGACCGCATACATCCGTTTATTTCGATAGAACAGTGTTTCCATGACCCTTACTCCCCAGCGGCCAATGCAACCCGCTGGCCCGGAATGACCCGATTGGTTCCAGTGGTAACAATCTTTGCGTTGTTCGCGATCGTGCCGCGGACATAGGCGCGGCCGTCAACCACATGCAGCACCTCGACGGCCTCTCGGGCGATTGCGGTCTCGCCATCGCGCTTCACAACCGTAAGGACCGACCACAGTCCTTTGCGTCCCTCGCTGAGCGCGCTGATGGGAAGCCACAGACCCTTGGCTGGGACCTTGCGGTCCAGCATCAACTCAACGATCTCGCCAAAGGGGATGTCATCGCCACCTTGCGCGGTCAGCAACACGGTCGCAGTGCGGGTGCCGGTCTGCAGATCTGGTCGCTTGGTGATCAAACGGCCTTCGAACTCCCGATTGCCGGACGTTAAGCGGTAGGCTCTACCTGCACGCAGAGATCTTGCAGCTTCAACCGATACACCGACACGAACCTGGCGCGCGCCATTTTCAAGCAGTTCAATCACGGGCGTACCGGCAACAACAATGGCACCTTCATCGATCGACCTGGCCGCGACCAGGCCGCGATACGGCGCCTTTAGAACCGATTTTTCGATGTCGACATCAACGGACGAAATAGCTGCGTCGATCCGGGTGATGCCGGCGGTGATCTCCTCAAAGCTAAACCTGGCCTCGTCATAGTTCTGTGCCGATCGCCAGCCTTTGGTGTTGAGTTCGCGCTGCCGCTTCAACGTTGCCTTGGCGAGCGACTTTCGTGCCTCCAATTCCTTTCGCTGGGCAACGAGCTGTTTGCGTTGCGCTTGCAGCTTCGAAGTATCGAGACGCGCAACTATTGCGCCCTTATTGACGACGTCGCCCTCCTCAAGCAACACCTGGGTAACAAGACCGGCCCGCTCGAAAGCGAGGTTTGTTTGACGTGCTGGCTCCAAACGGCCCACAAATCGCTCGACGATCGTGTAGCTGTCCGACATTGAAATCTTTTCAGCCGACACGGTGACCGGTGGATTGGCAACCGGCTGCACTTCCGCATTGGCCCGCAGGTGCAACGCTGCAATACCGCTCGCCATCACGCCGATGAAACCCAGGGCCGTCGTCGTCCGCAGCATGCGGCGCCAGACTGTGTTTGTCGTTGATTTGGATCTTTCCGGATTGACTGATATGGACATTTCACGTGTTCCAGATATGAGCTTGAATTTAATGTTATGGACACTAACATATGTTAGCGCGACTAACTTTACAAGCCAAAGTTAGATGCGCTAACATTTTTGTTACAATGGAACCAATTGAACGGATGACAATGAACACTCAACCGGAAAGCGCCGCAGCTGCTGCCAAGGCGAAATATCATCATGGCGACCTGCGTGATGCGCTGATCGATTCCGCTTATAGAATGGTTGCCAAAAATGGCGCGGAGAACTTTTCACTCGCCGATATCTGCCGTTGCGCCGGCGTCTCGACCGCGGCGCCCTATCGTCATTTCAAGGACCGTGATGAGATTCTGGCAGAGGTGTGCACGCGCGGGTTCCAGCAGATGACGGCCATGGCGCAAGAGGCCGTGCGCGCCAAGGGTGAAGGCACCCTTGAGGGCATCACGGCAATGGGTCAGTCGTACGTTGCCTTTGCAGTCGAAAACCAGGGGCTCTTTCGGTTGATGTTCGGCCAGAACCAGTCGGTTAGCGACGTCGACCGCGTCATTGAAACCGGCAAGGACTGTTTCGGCTACCTGATCGAACAGATCACCAGATATTGTCAGGCAAGCGGCCGCGAAAGCAATGCCGATACAGCTTCCGTAAAACTGTGGACTTTCGTGCACGGCGCTGCCGCGCTGATCATGGACGGCAAATACGACAAGGTCACACCTGGTCTGGACGTCGAACTGCTGATTGCCTCGGCAACGGCTCAGCTGCTGAAGCAACCGGACTAGGGTCTCGTATCGTTTTCTGGCTGCCGGCACGGTTCAGCATCGCCTATGCAGTTGCCTCGGGCGTGTAATGGCTTAAGATATAAGGATATTTCGGCGCCTCATGGCGTGAAGGCAACAGCGAATTTTTCGCCGCTGATCGATGTAGCGGCGCTTTGGTGGTGACGATGACCGACTTTTACGATGATCTGGAGAGCCGCGATCCGGCTGACCGGGAGGCTGCATTATTCGCCAAATTGCGCGAATTTCTTCCCCAGGTCCTGGCCGGTGCGCCGGGCTGGGCACGTCTGTTGAAGGACCTTGATCCGGGAACCTTGAAATCGCGCGCCGACCTTGCCGGCCTACCGGTTCTGCGCAAGTCCGACCTAAAGGACCTGCAGGAAAAGCACCCGCCATTTGCTGGTTTTACAATCGGCGATGCGGCTGATTTCGGGCGCATTTTCATGTCGCCAGGCCCGATTTTCGAGCCCATGGGCGCCGGACCCGACCCCTGGCGGGCCGCCAGGGCGCTCTATGCAGCCGGATTTCGCCGCGGCACCGTGGTCCACAACGCCTTTGCCTACCACCTCACGCCGGGCGGCTTCCTGGTCGATGCCGGCCTGCGCGCCGTCGGCTGCACGGTCATTCCCGCCGGCATCGGCAATACCGAAATGCAGATCGATGTCATCGCCCAGTTGAAGCCTGAAGGCTACGCCGGCACACCGGATTATCTGAAAGTGCTCCTCGACAAGGCGGCAGAGCTCGGCAAGGACACATCCTCGATCAAGCGCGGCCTGGTTTCAGGCGGCGCCCTGTTTCCGTCGCTGCGCGCCGAATATGCCGAGCGCGGCATATCGGTCCTGCAATGTTACGCCACCGCCGATGTCGGTCTCATCGCCTATGAGAGCGAGGCAGCCGAAGGCATGATCGCCGATGAGGACATCATCCTGGAGATCGTCCGCCCCGGCACCGGCGAGCCGGTCGCGCCCGGCGAGGTCGGCGAGGTAGTGGTGACCACCTTCAACCCGGTCTATCCGATGATCCGATTTGGCACCGGTGACCTGTCGGCGATCATGGAGGGCCCCTCCCCGTGCGGGCGCACCAACACCCGCATAAAGGGCTGGATGGGCCGCGCCGACCAGACCACCAAGGTCAAGGGCATGTTCATCCACCCTTCGCAGGTTGCCGATGTCGGCCGCCGCCATGGTGAGCTTGGCCGCCTGCGCCTTGTCGTTGCCCGCGACGGTGAGCAGGACGCCATGACGCTGCAGGCCGAATGCGCCAGCCCGTCACCCGATCTGGCGGACGCTGTCGCGACTTCTCTGCAGGCGGTGTGCAAGGTGCGCGGGTCGGTTGACCTGGTCGCGCCCGGCAGCCTGGCCAACGACGGCAAGGTCATCGACGACCAGCGCAGCTACGAGTAGTACCACTCCGCCTAGTCCTCATTTGCCAGCAAACCGGCAGCCGGCCCGCGCCGTATGTGCTACGAGACGCAACCCGCTCCATAAAAGATGGCCAGTCCGAAATGTCCAAACGCCCCGCCTACCAGCTTCCCGCCGACCACAAGCCGATCCCGGCCACAAAGGTCGGCATCCTTTTGATCAACCTTGGTACGCCGGAGGCCACCAGCTATTGGCCGATGCGCCGCTACCTGAAGGAATTCCTGTCCGATGCCCGTGTCATCGAAACCAACCGCGCCCTGTGGTGGGTCATC
Source organism: Hyphomicrobiales bacterium (assembly GCA_013002595.1). Classification (GTDB taxonomy): domain Bacteria; phylum Pseudomonadota; class Alphaproteobacteria; order Rhizobiales; family Aestuariivirgaceae; genus JABDJG01. The sequence continues at coordinate 7,939 of JABDJG010000183.1, forward strand.
CTCAACGGTATCATCCTGACCACTCGTCCAAAAAAATCTGGCCATGCCTATGACCAGATCTGGAACCGTGAGCTCGATGAATCACCGCTCAAGACCATCACCCGCGGCCAGTCGCAAAAGCTGGCGGAAAGTTTTTCCGGCAACCCCGACATCATGGTCGACTGGGCGATGCGCTACGGCCACCCTTCAACGCCTGACGTCATCGGGCGCATGAAGGATGCCGGCTGCGACCGCATCCTCTTGTGTCCGCTCTACCCGCAATACGCCGCCGCGACGACAGCGACCGCCATGGACAAGGCCTTCGATGCCCTCAAAGCCATGCGCTGGCAGCCGGCGATCCGCTCCCTGCCGCCCTATTACGACCATCCGGCCTATATCAGGGCGCTCAGCCAAAGCCTGAAAGCCCATTTGAAGACATTGGATTGGCAGCCCGACAGGATCGTTGCCTCATTTCACGGTCTGCCCGAGGACTACCTGATCAAGGGCGATCCCTACCATTGCCACTGCCAGAAGACCGCCCGGCTGTTGCGCGAGGCCATGAACCTGCCGCAAGAAAAATTCATCGCCACCTTCCAGTCGCGCTTCGGCAAGGCCGAGTGGCTCAAACCCTATACCGACAAGACCATCGAGCAACTGGCAAAGGACGGTGCCAAGAACATCGTCGTCATCACCCCCGGGTTTTCCGCCGACTGCGTCGAGACGCTCGAAGAGATCGCCATAGGCGTTGCCGAGATGTTCCATGAACACGGCGGTGAAAACTTCTCCGTCGCCCCGTGCCTGAACGATTCAAAGCTGTCGGTCAACCTGTTGACCACGCTGGCGAAGGAAGAGTTGGCCGGCTGGATTTAGGGCGCAAATCCGTCTCGTCCTCCCGGCTCTCTCCGAAATGACAAACTGGGGATAATTCCCCCAATCTCACCCCTTGAAACCCACAAACAATTCCCTATTTCTACTCTTGCGGATGCCACCAACCGGGTCCGCACACGTTCGTAACAGCCCGGCCCATCGCGGCGGGCGCTTTTGAAATGACATTGCTCAAGGAGGATGTTGTCATGTTTGATTTTACACCACTTTACCGTTCAACCGTTGGTTTTGACCGTCTGGCCCAGATGCTGGGCGAGGCTTCCAACATCGAGACGCCGACCTACCCGCCCTATAACATCGAGCGGCTCGGCGAGAACGAATACCGCATCACGATGGCTGTCGCCGGCTTTGCCGAGGAAGACCTGTCAATCGAGGTCAAGGAAAATGCCCTCACCGTCGCGGCCGCAAAGGCCGACAGCGGTAACGGCAACCGCGAAGTCCTGCATCAGGGCATCGCCTCTCGCAGCTTCGAGCGCCGCTTCCAGCTCGCCGACCACGTCAAGGTGACCGGTGCCGATCTGGAGCATGGCCTGTTGCACATCACCCTGCAACGCGAGCTCCCCGAGGCCATGAAGCCCCGCAAGATCGCCATTACCGCAGGCAAGGCGACAAAAACCATCGAGGGCAAAAAGGCCGCCTAAAGCGCCTGAGCCACATCTCTGCATAGACGCGGGGCGCCCTAATCCGGCGCCCCGTTTTGTTTCGCCCATCATTTCAAGCAGAAACGGGGTTAACACCAACCGCCCTTTTTCATGAATAATGACAGTTCACGCGAAGCATCACCTACCAGAGGTAGCATAACTCCTTTTGGCACACTTTCTGCTTGTTAAACGATTCCACCAGCCTGGGGCGCTTCAAAACGGCACAGGTGCAAGCGTAAATTCCAACAAGAGTCTTCAATATGTTCGAAGATGACAAGTCAGCTTCCCTCGTTCGATTCCGCAAATTGGTCGCCGATACCGGCGATTTCAACATCAGCCTGTTTGTGCTCGAACTGATCCGCGAGCTCAGGGCTGCACCACATATGCCGGAACACGAAATCGCCGCTGGCGGCGCGGACCGCGAACTTGGCTTGAAAGCCGTACAGTGGCTGGCCCGCGAACGCATAGTAGCCATTGCTGGCGGCACCGTTCAGCTGACGCCGACGGGTCATCAATCGCTTGCAAATGCAGCAAACGCAGACCAGCAGCTGTCCGGCTTTTTGTCCGGCGACGCCCCTCATCCCGATGGAGCCGAGGCAAACCGGATGGTCCTTACAATCCTCAAAGCCCACTTCGAACAACGCCGCGGTTGCGCGCCTTAGACTGATTGCTACCGTTGCAATCAGCCGCCCGTCAGGCCCGGCATCTGCCCGGGAACGGCAGGATATTGTCGTTTGAGATTTCAGCTGGCCGCCAGCCGAGGCCGGATGTCCGCCGCGCGACGTCGAACTCGGCCTGCCACTGGACGAGGATGATCCTGGCCCGCTCGGCCGCGGTATCCATGCAGGTTGTGTGCAGCGATTTCTGCAGCGCCGGTCTGCCGACCGTTGCCTGCACATCCGCCGGCACCGCCAGGCGAATATGCCAATCCTCGTGCCGCAAGGTGAGATATGACTGCTTTGGCGTTACGCTTTTACTCATAACCAGCTCTTGAAGTAGACTTTCAATCAACAGGTTATCCCCAATTAATAAACAACCGGTGAAAGCCTTTCCATGGCCGAAAAAATCGAACGTTCCGGAATTTTCAGTCACTCTACCGTTGCGACAGAGGCAGCTTTTCACACTACAGGCCAACTAAATGGCCCCAATGGCTATGAATAAATGGAGTTGCTTGCTAAATCTGGCGGGCGGCCCGTTGCTCACCTCTAAGGAGCGCGTCGCTGCAGCTACGCGAGATCCCATGGCACAGCTGTTGTGGGATCTCGCATCGTTTTTGCAGGCACGATCAGGCAAGCCTCAAGAATTGCGCCGTGCGGCTGCGATGAACGTATCGACATCCTCATCGCGGGTCGCAAACGACGTCACCAGCCGCGCGAACACCTCATCCTCACCGACCGTGTCGATCACCGGGCCCGCACCGGGCCACAGATGGTAGACCGCGCCGGCGGCCTTCAGTTGATCGTGCAGGGCGCGCGGCAGGATCGGAAAAACGAGATTGGCGTCTGCGCCAAGCGGCACGCGGACACCGGGAACCTCGGCAAGGCCTGCCGCCAGCCGGCCGGCGTGCGCATTGGCGCGCCGGGCGTTGTCGAGCCACAGACCGTCTTTCAGATAAGCCGCCATCTGGGCGCCGAGATAGCGGCCCTTGGACAAAAGCTGGCCGCCGCGCATGCGCCGGTAGGCAAAGTCCTCGGCCAGCGCGGTATCAAAGAATATCACCGCTTCGAGCGCCAGCGCACCGTTCTTGGTCGCCCCGAACGACAGGGCATCGATACCGGCCTTCCAGGTCATCTCGGCGGGTGTGCATTGAAGCGAGACCAGCGCATTGGCAAAGCGCGCACCGTCCATGTGAGTCTTCAGACCCCTGCCGTGCGCCAGCCGGGTAATCGCCGTGAGTTCATCGAGCGTATAGACCGTGCCGAGTTCGGTTGCCTGGGTGATCGAGACCGCTGCGGGTTTCGAATTGTGTTCACCGCGCACGAAGGTTGCCAGCATCGCCTCGACCGAGGCCGCGGTCAGCTTGTTGCCGGCGCCGTCGATGCCATAAAGCTTGGCGCCGCCGGAAAACATCTCAGGGGCTGCACATTCATCGACGCTGATGTGGGCATCTGCATGGCACAGGATGGCATTGAACGGCTGCGCCATGGTCGACAGCGCCAACCCGTTCGCTGCCGTGCCGCTGGCCACCAGGAAGACCGAGACCTCGCGCTCGAACACATCGTTGAGCATGCCTTCGGCACGTCTGGTCCAGTCATCGTTTGCATAGGCCGGCGCGGTGAGCGTTTCGTTCGCCGCGCCGATTGCGGCAAGGATGGCGTCATCGACACCGTAAACATTGTCACTGGCAAAATTCATCCGCTGCAGTCCTCGCATCGCAAAAGATGCGCGGACTTAGCATGATGGCATGTGCGGTGGAAGTGGCGTGGAAAGATGGTTTGGCAAGATCGATACCAATCCTGCATCCCTCGGGCTTGACCCGAGGAAGGCAAGAACCAGGATCCGAACACAGCGAGTGGACTGCGATCGCTTGCAATTTCCAACTCGTCATCCCGGTTTATGCCGGGATGACACAAGGGTGGGTGAGCTACGCTGCCTTGCGGGTGCTCTGCCGGCTGTTCCGATTGCGGTTGCGGCGACGCGGGGGTCCTCTGCGGGCTGGCGGCTTGCCGCGGCCTTGCGCCGGCTTTGCAAAATCCGCCGGCACCTCGCCGACCGGGGTCAGCGGCCGTTTGATCAGCTTTTCAATCGCCTTGAGCTGCGGCCATTCTTCGATATCGCACATCGAAATCGCAATGCCGCTGGTGCCGGCCCGCGCCGTGCGGCCGATCCGGTGCACATAGCTTTCCGGCTCGTTCGGCAGTTCGTAGTTGATCACATGGCTGACGTGATCGATGTCGATACCGCGCGAGGCGATGTCGGTGGCAACCAGCGCCCGGGTGCGGCCGTCCTGAAAGTTCTTCAGCGCCCGCTGGCGGTTGTTCTGCGACTTGTTGCCGTGAATGGCCTCGGCCTTGATGCCCGACTTGGCCATCCGCTTGACGACTTGATCGGCGCCGCGCTTGGTCCGGGTGAACACAATCACCTTCGACAGGTCGCCATCATCGAACAGCTTGACCAGAAAGTCCTTCTTGGCCGGTTTGCCGACGTGATGCACGCGTTGTTCGATCTTTTCGACTGCCACCGTCTTGGCGGCAATCTCGACCCGCTCGGGTTCATACAGGATCTCTTCGGCAAGCTTGGCAACTTCGGCCGGCATCGTTGCCGAGAACAACATCGTCTGGCGGTCCTCCGGCAACAGATCGACGATCTTGCGGACATCGCGGATGAAGCCCATGTCGAGCATGCGGTCGGCCTCATCGATGATCAGGTATTCGCACTCGCTCAGCTTCAGGCGGCGCTGGTTGATGAGATCGAGCAGGCGGCCCGGCGTGGCAACCAGAATGTCGACGCCGCGCTTGAGCGCAGCAACCTGGGCCCCTTGCGAGACCCCGCCCATCACCACCGTGTGGCGCAGGTTGAAATGAAACCCGTAGGTCTTGATACTGTCGGAGATCTGCAAGGCAAGCTCGCGCGTCGGCGCCAGGATCAGGGCCCGGGTGGTGGATGGCAACGGCTTGATGCCGTCTTCGTTGATGTTCTGCAACAGCGGCAGCGTGAACGCCGCCGTCTTGCCGGTGCCGGTCTGGGCGATGCCCAGAAGATCGGCGTCTTCGAGCAGAAGCGGGATCGCCTTTTGCTGCACCGGTGTTGGTTTATGGTATTTTGCGGCCCTGAGAGCCCGTACAAGCCGGTCGGTCAACCCGAGTTCGGCAAATGGTGAATTCGTCAAAAAAATAGTTCCTTATGGCGGGCGAACCGCCACGCGCAAAAACGCACGCACCGGTTCCGGCCGCATTGCCTAATGTCCACGCGCACCTGGACTTAATGCTGTTGTGTTGAAAAAAGTCTCGAAACAATAACGCCCAATGAAACGGGCGAACCGCGCGATCGCGAGAAATTCATGCTCCTCATATGCCTATGTTGCAGTGCAATGTCAAGATGGCGGGGCCGGGATCGTTAATCAGGCCTGTACCCCCAGCGCCACGCCATCGTGCCCCGGATCGGCGCCGCCGGTCAGTGTGCCGCCGTCGACGCGGATGCCGTGTACCGCCGCGATGCCGAAGGTCAGCGCCGAGCGGATGACCTCATAGCCGTCCGCGGCCAGCGGCTCGGTCACATAGCCGGGGATGCGGTTGGTGACGTCGATCGCATCGGACGTCGATGAGAATCTGGGCACCGAGACCGCATCGGCCATCGACATGTCGAAATCCATCACATTGAGCAGCGCCTGCAACACGCCCATGGCGATCTGCGTGCCGCCCGGCGCGCCGATCACCACGCGCAGTTCACCATCCCTGGTGACGATCGTCGGGCACACCGAAGAGAACCGGCTCTTGCCCGGCGCGATCGAGCCGGGCCGGCCGGGCCGCGGGTCGAACACGCCCATGCAGCCGTTGTACATGAAGCCGAGCCCGTCGGAGATGACCCCCGACGGCATGCCCAGCGAATGGGTCATGGTGAACGCCATACCGTCGCCATCGACCGCCGCGACGTGGGTGGTGTGCGGCGGCTCGCCCTGCGGCAGCCGCGTCACCTGCATGCGCTCACCGCCCTTGATCCGGCCGGCAAGCTCATGCGCATAGCCCTTGTCGGTCAGATGCGCCGGCATCTCGACAAACGCCGGATCGCCGACATGGGCATCCTTGTCCGCCGTTGCCGCCTTCATGGCCTCGGTGACAGTGCGGATATAATCGGTCGAATTGTGCCCCATGCCGGCCAGATCGAACTGCTCGAGAATGTTCAGCATCTCGATCAGCATGATACCGCCGCCCGGCGGCTGGCAGGCATGAATGTCGAAGCCGCGGTAGCTGCCCTTGAGCGGTGTCGTGCGCGTTGTCTCGTAAGCCTCAAGGTCGGCTTTGCGCATCAGCCCGCCGTGCGCGATCATGTCGGCCTCGACCCGCTCGGCGATCTCACCGCGGTAAAACACATCTGCCCCGTCGCGCTGGACCATGCGCAGTGCTTGCGCCAGGTCGGGGTTTTCAACCAGCTCGCCGATCTTCTTCGGCAGCCCGTTCGCCCCGAAATAGATCTCCCGCCCGGTCTTTGAGAACGCCAGCCGCTCGGCAACCTCGACCCGGCCGAGATCGGCGCCATGCGTCCACCAGTAATAGACATGCGGCCGCACCCTGAAACCCGATTCTGCCTGCGCCACCGCCGGTGCGCAGATATCGGCCCAGTCCCAGCTGCCGAAATCCCTCACCGCCTCGAAATAAGCTTTCAGCGAACCCGGCGTCGTCACCGCGCCATAGCCGAGATCGTTGACGTTGTCTTTCAGGACAAAGCCGAACCCGTCCCTGGTCTCGCCCTCGAGCCGGTCCTGCCACATGTCCGGCGTTGCCATCAGCGGCGTCTTGCCGTGAAAATCGATGCAATGCGCCTCGCCGTCGGGCGCGCGCACCTGGGCTGAGCCAAACCCGGCAATACCGCACATCTGCGGGTCAACGACGCCTTGTACGAGCGCCGCAGCCACACCGGCATCCACCGCATTGCCGCCCTTCATCAGCACCCGCGCACCGGCTTCCGAGGCCTCCGGCTGTGCTGACACGATCATCGCCTTGCTCATTGTGGGTTCCGCCTTTGTAAATTGTTGTACCCGGAAAAGACCGAGCTTATCGCAGCATTTTCGAAATGTATATTTCCCACGCGTGCAAATCACTTGACCTTCAGCCACCCAGACGATCTGTTGCCGCCATGCTGAACTACCTCACCCTCATTCTGGGCTGCCAGCTGGCTGGTGAACTCGCCGTACGCGCCGCCGGCGTTTCGGTGCCCGGTCCGGTGCTCGGCATGGTCCTGCTGTTCTGTTTTCTGCTGGCCAGGGGCTCGATCCCCAAAGACCTCGCCACAACGGCTGATGCGCTGCTCAATCACCTGTCGCTGCTTTTCGTCCCGGCCGGCGTCGGCGTCATGCTGCACTTCCGCCTCATCGGCAACGACTGGCTGCCGATCGGGGTTGCCCTTATTCTCAGCACCGTGCTGACCATCGCCATTACCGCCTGGATGATGGCTTGGCTCGGCAAGGGAGCCGGCGGCAATGACTGAGCTCGGCGACATCTGGGTCTATCTGAGCGCCAGCCCGCTTGCCCACCTGACGCTGACACTGGCGGCCTTCCAGTTCGGCGCCTTCATCTATGCCAGGGGCAAGCTCAACCCGATGCTCAACCCGGTGCTGATCGCGGTCATCATCGTCGTCACGGTTCTGCTGTTGACCGGCACCAGCTATGCCGATTACTTCGACGGTGCCCAGTTCGTTCACTTCCTGCTCGGCCCGGCCACCGTGGCGCTCGCCATCCCGCTCTACCGGCAGTTCGACAAGGTCCGCCGCTCGGCGCTGGCGATCATCGCCAGTATCCTGACCGGCTCGGCGACCGCCATCGTCTCGGCGATTTCAGTTGGCTACCTGCTCGGCGGCTCGCGCGATGCCATCATTTCGCTGGCGCCAAAGTCGGTCACCGCCCCGGTTGCCATGGGCATTTCCGAGCAATTGGGCGGCCTGCCCTCGCTCACGGCCGTTCTCGTTATCGTAACGGGCATCCTCGGCGCGATGATCGGCCCGTTCGTTCTCAACATGATCGGTGTCAGGAACTGGGCCGCTCGCGGCCTCGCCATGGGCACCGCCAGCCACGGCATCGGCACCGCCCGCGCCTTCCAGGTCAGCGAACTCGCCGGCGCCTTTTCCGGCCTCGCCATGGGCCTCAATGCGCTGGCCACCGCCATCCTGTTCCCGCTGATCTGGGGATTGTTTTTTTAAGCCGCCCAGCGCAGTAGCGCCTGTGTGAAGCCTTGTGCTTCGCCGCTGAATTCTTCGGCAAGCGAACCCGGCGTCGGCCATGGCGGCGTGAGTCGGGCTTCAACCTCATCGACATCAAGCTGCAGCACCGCATCGTGCTTGACCGCCAGGTGCTGCATCTTGCGGTTCTCCGGCAGGCAGATCATGTTCAGTGTGTTGACGCCGCGGTTCTGCGCTGCCGCGATCACCCGGGTCACCAGGGCATCGCCGATACCGCGGTCCTGCCAGGCCCGTTCGACCGAGAAAGCAGCTTCGGCCTTCACCGGCCAGGCATCCAGCAGCCCCCGCAACTCGCCGACCGCGCGCAGTTCATTATCCGGAAAGGCGCCAAAGATCACCGATCCGACTTTGAGAATACCATCTGCATAGTCGCGCAAAAACCCTTCGCCGACCCCGCCGCCGAATCGCATATGCCGGATATCCCGGTCCAGGTTGAGGAAATGCTTAAGCACCGCCGGCTGATCCATCGGCCACAGCCGCCGGATCGGGGGAGTAATTTGAGGGGTAACTTCCGTCATGAGAACGATATTCCTGATGGTTGCCGTTTACCCGCCGATGACGTCCGGCCTGTTTCAACGAACCTTATGGTGCAATGCGGCAATATTTTGAAATCATATTGCGGCGCACAATAAAGTGACACCATACCGCCTCGCCCCCCAAGAGCTTGCCCTTGGGCCAAACTTCTGGCATATACAGAGCCAGTTAGGACAGCAATGCTGTCCTTTTATGCACTTTGAAACAGCCGAAAGCATGTGCCGTGAGCGGCTTTGCGAACGACATAAAATTGTCAGCACCGACTGGCATCATCGGTACTTCGGCCAAAGCGCGCACCGAAGCAAACCCGGGCAAGTTGCGAAAATAGCTTTTGCAGCTCGCCGTTCTGGTGAGGCTGCAACCTGTTCAGCCATTGGCGGCTCGACAGAACGTTCCGTCTCCCAGAACCAGACACAAACACAAACGGCAGCCTGATTGCCGGCAAATTGGATGGGGAAGAGGCAGTGGCGGAACGTTCCAACCGGTCAGATGATCAAACCGGCGCGATTTTGCCCGAGGGCATGCCGGCGCCGCGCGGTCTTTATGATCCGCGCGCCGAGCACGACGCCTGCGGCATCGGCCTCATTGCCAACATCAACAATATCAAGAGCCACAAAGTTGTCGCCGACGGCCTCGCTATCCTGCGTAACCTGGAACACCGCGGCGCGGTCGGTGCCGACCCCGAAGCCGGTGACGGTTGCGGCATCATGCTGCAGATCCCGCATGATTTCTTCAAAGCCGAAGCCAAAGGCCTCGGCTTCGATTTGCCCGACCCGGGCGCCTATGGTGTCGGATTCCTGTTCATGCCGCGCCACCCGCAAATGCGCCATGAGATCGAGCGCATCTGGTGGGAAACCGCCCGCGAGGAAGGGCTGACCATTCTTGGCTGGCGCAATGTGCCCGTCGACGATGCCCACCTCGGCAAGTCGGTAAAGCGCACCGAGCCGTTCTCGCGCCAGATCTTCATCGGCCGCGGCCCGACGATCCAGGACGAAGCCCACTTCGAGCGCAAGCTGTTCGTGACCCGCAAGGTCGTGTCGAACCGGATCCGCGAAGTCTTCGGCAAACCGGCAACCGGCTATTTCCCGGTCTCGGTTTCAACCCGCACCATCGTCTACAAGGGCCTGGTGCTGGCCGGCGCGCTTGGCCGTTATTTCACCGATCTTGGCGATGAAAGGGTGTCGTCTGCGCTGGCACTCGTGCACCAGCGGTTTTCAACCAACACCTTTCCAAGCTGGCCGCTGGCGCACCCTTATCGTTTCGTGTGCCACAATGGCGAGATCAACACCCTGCGCGGCAACTACAACTGGATGGCCGCCCGCCAGGCCACCATGAGCTCCGACATCATCGGCAAGGATCTCGAAAAGCTCTGGCCGATCTCCTACGAGGGCCAGTCGGACTCGGCCTGTTTCGACAACGCGCTCGAACTCCTCACCCAGGGCGGTTACTCGCTGTCGCACGCCATGATGATGCTGATCCCGGAAGCCTGGGCCGGCAACCCGCTGATGGATGAAGAGCGCCGCGCCTTTTACGAGTATCACGCCGCCCTGATGGAGCCCTGGGACGGCCCTGCCGCCATGGCGTTCACCGACGGCCGCCAGATCGGCGCCACGCTGGACCGCAACGGCCTGCGCCCGGCCCGGTACCTCGTCACCGACGATGGCTTTGTGCTGCTCGCCTCCGAGATGGGCGTCCTCGACATTCCAGAAGACAGGATCATCGAGAAGTGGCGGCTCGAACCCGGCAAGATGCTGCTGATCGATCTGGAGCAGAAGCGCATCATCGCCGATGAGGAGCTCAAGCACGACCTGGCCTCACAGCATCCCTACAAGGAATGGCTGAACAAGACCCAACTGGTGCTCAAGGATCTGCCGCCGACCAGGCGCAAGCGGCCCAACAGCCCGGTGCCCCTGCTCGACCGCCAGCAGGCCTTCGGCTACAGCCAGGAAGACATCAAGATGCTGATGGCGCCGATGGCCCAGACCGGCCAGGAGGCGCTCGGTTCCATGGGCACCGACACCCCGCTGTCGGTCCTGTCCGACCGCTCCAAACTGCTCGATACCTATTTCAAGCAGAACTTCGCCCAGGTCACCAACCCGCCGATCGATCCGATCCGCGAAGATATCGTCATGTCGCTGGTCTCGTTCATCGGTCCGCGCCCCAACCTGCTCGACCTGAAGGGCACGTCCGATCAGATGCGCCTGGAGATCACTCAGCCGATCTTCACCAATGAGGCGCTCGAGCGCATCCGCAACATCGGTATTGTCGAAGACAACCCGTTCCGCACCGTGACGCTCGATACGACCTATGATGTCGCCAATGGTCCCGATTTCATGGAGGCCCAGATCGAGGCGATCTGCGCGGCCGCCGAGCGCGCCGTGACCGACGGCTACAACATCATCATCCTGTCCGACCGCGCGGTCAGCGCCGAGCGCGTTGCCATACCGGCCCTGCTGGCAACCTCGGCGACCCACCATCACCTCATTCGCAAGGGCCTTCGCACCTCGGTCGGCCTCGTCATCGAAACCGGCGAACCGCGCGAGGTGCACCAGTTCTGCACCCTGGCAGGTTATGGCGCCGAAGCCATAAACCCCTATCTTGCCTTTGAGACGCTGGAAGACCTGCTGCCGCAGCTCGGCAGCGGACTGTCGCTGGAAAAGGCCTTCAAGCGTTACATCAAGGCGGTCAACAAGGGGCTCTTGAAAGTCATGTCCAAGATGGGCATTTCGACCTACCAGTCCTATTGCGGCGCCCAGATCTTCGATGCCGTCGGTCTGAAATCCGAGTTCGTCGAGCGCTATTTCACCGGCACCGCCACGATGATCGAGGGCATTGGCCTCCATGAGGTTGCCCGCGAAGCCTTCCGCCGCCACCAGGACGCCTTCGGCGACAACCCGATCTATGCCTCGGCGCTCGATGTCGGCGGCGAGTACGGCTACCGCGTGCGCGGCGAGAGCCATGTCTGGGAGCCTGAGGTCATCGCCGATCTGCAGCACGCCGTGCGCGGCAACTCCAAGGAAAAATACCGCGCCTTCGCCCGCCATGTGAACGATCAGTCTGCCCAGCTGATGACCCTGCGCGGCCTGTTCAGGATCCGCAAGGCCGATGAACTCGGTCATGATCCGGTCAGCCTCGATGAGGTCGAGCCGGCCAGCGAGATCGTCAAGCGCTTTTCAACCGGCGCCATGTCGTTCGGCTCGATCAGCCGCGAGGCCCACTCGACGCTCGCCATAGCCATGAACCGTATCGGCGGCAAGTCCAACACCGGCGAAGGCGGTGAGGAGCCCGACCGCTTCACGCCGCTGCCGAACGGCGATTCGATGCGCTCGGCCATCAAGCAGGTCGCCTCCGGCCGCTTTGGCGCCACCACCGAATACCTGGTCAATGCCGACCAGATCCAAATCAAGATGGCCCAGGGCGCCAAGCCTGGCGAGGGCGGCCAATTGCCCGGCCACAAGGTCGATGCGACCATCGCCCGGGTGCGTTATTCGACGCCTGGTGTTGGCCTTATTTCGCCGCCGCCGCACCATGATATCTATTCCATCGAGGATCTTGCCCAGCTGATCTTCGATCTCAAGAACGTCAACCCGGATGCCGGTGTTTCGGTCAAGCTGGTCTCTGAAGTGGGTGTCGGCACCGTCGCTGCCGGCGTCACCAAGGCACGCGCCGACCATATCACCATCTCCGGCTTCGAAGGCGGCACCGGCGCCTCGCCGTTGACCTCTATCAAGCACGCCGGCATCCCCTGGGAAATCGGTATTGCCGAAACCCAGCAGACCCTTGTTGTCAACCAGCTGCGCGGCCGCGTTGCCGTGCAGGTCGACGGCGGCCTCAGGACCGGCCGCGATGTTGTTGTC